>DBWK01000001.1:8269-16694 GCA_002308875.1 Treponema sp. UBA1240 | reverse complement strand
AATACCGGACGGAAAAAAGCTTAGAATCGCAATTTCAGGCAAAAGCGGCTGCGGCAACACTACCGTAAGTACAATGCTTGCAGAAACATTGGGTGTTCGGTTGATTAACTATACCTTCCGCCAGCTTGCTCAAGAAAAGGGACTAACACTTGCACAAATTCTTGAAAAGGCAAAGACTGATGATTCTTATGATAAGTATGTAGATACACGTCAGGTTGAACTCGCTATGGAAGATTCCTGTGTACTCGGTTCACGACTTGCAATATGGATGCTTAAAAATGCGGATTTCCGCGTTTATCTTTTCGCGGACGAAACAGTGCGTGCTAAGCGGATTTTGAACAGAGAAGGCGGCGACCTTCAGGAAATAATTGATTTTACAAAAATGCGCGACAGTCAGGATACTGCAAGATACGGTAAACTTTATTCAATAGATAACAACGATTATCAGTTCTGCGATTTAATTATAGACACAGATAAATACAATCCTGAGCAGATTGTGGATCTTATTGTAGATAAACTTCTTGAAAAGAAATTGATAACAAAATAAAAAGCGGAAATCCGCCATTATTTCTACGAAATAACGGGTGATTGATCCTGTGTTTGTTCTGGAGTGTTATCCTGTTTTTCAAAGGGTTTTTCTTTAGGTTTTGAACCCAGCATTACAGAAACCGGATAAAGAATCTCAACGTTCTCACAGATAATTTTAAGAACCACCATAAGGGGAACACCGAGAACAAGGCCGGCAAAACCCCAGATCCAGCCCCATATTGAGAGTGATGTAATAATTACAAAAGGCGAAAGACCCAGATTGCGTCCCTGAATCTTGGGTTCTACAAAGTTTCCGAGAACCATATTTACTAGAACAAGCAGTGTGAGCGTGAGAAAGAAAGGCGTTGTATTTGGCCAGAACTGGATAAGTGCAAAAATGGATGTAAGCAGGGCGGAAATAATGGAACCAAAGTTCGGGATAAAATTCATTATAAAGGCCAAAAATCCCCATACAATCGGAAAGTCCAGTCTGAAAAGAAGTGTGCCGCCGAATACAAGAATACCGGTAAGAAGTGAAACAAAGAATTTTACTGAAATATATCTTGTAATCTGATTAACAATATCCGTAAAAACCTTGCGTATTTTGGTAGGGAATATATCCGCAAACGCTATTTCAACCTTGTCTCTGAAAAACCGCATTTCCGAAAGAAAAAAGAATATGAACAGGAATACCATTGCTGTATCTTTCAGAAAATCAATCAGCGAATTTGAAAACGAAAAAGCGTAATTCTGTACGAATGAGCGGATGCCTGCAGTTTCCCAAAGGTTCTTGAACAGGCTTCTTTCGGCGTCAAACGGCAGATTGAACAAATCTGCTATGTATTCGTAAATAACCATAAATCTCTGTTCATACTTGGGGTATTGGGAAAGAATTGTCCGCATACTGGTAACAAGCAGTGTTCCGGCAAAAAATATGACCGCAATAAGTATGAACATTACCAATATGATTGAAAGGATTTTGGGCAGTTTTATTTTCTCGTTAAGGTAAGTGATGATAGGTTCAAATACAAAAGAAAGTAAAACTGCCACTACTATTGGGATAAGGACTGATGAAGCAACCTTTAATACGGCAAGTGCAATTATTATTGCAATAAACAGTATGAGAAAAAAACTTGCGGATGCAAATCTTTTAGGTGGTTTCATTCAATCCCTTTGTCTGTACTAATTACTCAACGTTTTATAACGTCAAAACCGCAGTATGGAACAAGTGCCGGCGGAATAGTAATTGAACCGTCTTCATTCTGATAGTTCTCCATTACAGCGACCATGGCGCGTGAAACAGCAACTGCAGTTCCGTTGAGCATGTGCACATACTTGTTCTTTCCGTCATCGTCCTTGTAGCGTACATTCAACCTGCGTGCCTGAAAATCAGTACAGTTTGAGGTAGAAGTAACTTCGCCCCATTCGCCGCCGTTGCGTCCGGGCATCCATGCTTCCAAATCCCATTTGCGGTAGGCTGGTGCGCCCAAATCGCCGGTACATGTGTCTACAACACGGAAAGGAATTCCAAGACCTGAGAAGATTTCTTCTTCAATAAGGCGCAGCTGTTCGTGAATTTTGTCAGAATCTTCCGGCAGACAGTAAACAAACATTTCCAGCTTTGTAAACTGGTGAACGCGGTACAATCCTTTAGAAAACTGACCTGCGGCACCGGCTTCTTTTCTGAAGCAGTGTGAAAGTCCGCAATATTTTAACGGGAGTTTGTCTTTTGAAAGGATTTCATTTGAGTGATAGCCGCCAAGTGTAATTTCGGCGGTTGCAACAAGGCAGGTTCCGTCGCCTTCAAGCGCGTAAACGTTTGATTCGTTTCCGCGCGGATTAAAGCCGATTCCCGCAAGAATTTCCTCACGGGCTACGTCAGGAGTAATGAAAGGAGTAAAACCGTGTTTGCGCAGTATGTTGAGCGCATACATAACGAGAGCCTGTTCAAGAAAAACTGCTTCGTTTTTGAGATAGTAAAACTTTGGACCGGAAACTTTTGTTGCCGCGTCAAAATCGATTAAGTCCAGAGCCTGTCCAAGCTGAACATGGTCTTTTGGCTCAAATGTGAATTTACGCGGAGTGCCGACTCTTTTTACTTCGAGGTTTTCTGTATCAACAGCACCAACAGGTGCGTCAGGATGTGCCATATTAGGAATCTGGCGGGCGGCGGTTTCAAGCTCTTTTTCTGCTTCAGCCAAATCCGCTTCAGCTTTTGCTATCTGCTCTTTTATGGATTTTCCTTCTGCAATAAGCTTTTGTCGTGTATCATTATCAAGTTTGCCTTTCATTGCGGCGGCGTTTTCGTTGCGCTTTGTCTGCAGTGACTGCAAAGATGTAACCAAAGATGTACGTTTGTCAAATAATTCAACAACAAGATCTGCGTCGGCTTTCATATTGCGTGCAACAATGTTTGCCTTTACAGCATCAAGGTTTTCTTTAATAAATCTGTAGTCTAACATGATTATATTATATCTGTTTGCCTGTTTTTATGGAAGTAGTTATCGCAATATGAGTATTTTATGGATTGCAAATCTTCCAGCAGCGGTGGATGCGGGTGTTGCGGAAATCTTCAGGAATTGTTGAAGCGGTTATATCCTGACTGGTTCCTTCTATAAGTGATGAATCAAATTTAAGTTTTCTGGAATTGGTTGAAAAGTATAAAATACCATTGGGAGATAGCAGTTTTAGGCAGTTGTTTACGAGTTCACTCCATGAACGGTTTATATCAAAGATGTTACTCATTCTTTTTGAATTGGAAAAAGTTGGAGGATCTAAAACAATAATATCCCATTTTTTATGCGATTTTATTGCGGACTCTATAAAGCTTACGGCATCACTCTGTATAAAATTGCAGTTAGAGGTTGAAAATCCGTTTAATTTAAAGTTGTCTTTTGCCCACTGCAGATATGTATTTGACAAGTCTACTGAATCAACTGATTTTGCGTTTCCGGCTGCGGCGTAACATGAAAAAGAGCCTGTGTAACAGAACAGATTGAGTACGGATTTTCCTGTACAGGTTTGCCTGATAAGTGCTCTTAACGGACGATGATCAAAAAACAGGCCTGTATCAAGGTAGTCAGTAAGATTTATTTTGAAATGAATGCCGGCTTCTTCTACTGTTATTGAAAAATGATTTTCAGCAAATTTTTCGTACTGGGCTGATTCTCCGCGCTGTTTTTTCTTGGTTTTTAAAAAGATTCTTTCAGGTGGAATATCAAGTGCTTTAGAAGCGGTTTTTTGCATCACTTCTAGCCAGTACTGTTCTTCCGTAACGTCCTTTTCATATGGACGTTCGTACAGGCAGATATGCGCATAAGTACCGCGCTGCCCGTCGTTGTCAACGGAGTTAAAAATGTCAACAGAAAGCGGAATTTCCGGTATATCTTTGTCATAAACCCGGAAACAACCGGTATTAGTGCGTTTTGCCCATTTGTTAAGATGTTTGAATCTTTTCTGCAGACGGTTAAAAAAGAACTCCGCCTGTTTTTCAGTTTCAGCCGAATTAGTAAAATCCGCCACGTTAGTACGCTTTTCCCATAACGACACAAAGCATCGCATAGCCTGACGTTAAGTCTTCTCTCTGAACAACAACGTCTTCGGGAACTTTCAGCTTAACGTTGGTAAAATTCCAGATGGCTTTTATTCCTGCTTCAACAAGATTGTCGGTTATTGATTGTGCTTCTGTTGACGGAACGGTTAAAACTGCGATTGACGCATTAAGGTTTTTTAGTTTCGGCTTAAGATCTGCAAATGAATACACGGGTACGTCGTGAATTTGTGTGCCTGTTTTTTGCGGATTGTTGTCGAATGCAGCAACAAAATTAAGTCCGTGATTTTTGAATTCCTGATATCCTGTAAGAGCCGTACCCAGGTTTCCTGCACCGATTAAAATGGCGTTTTTTGCAGAATCCCAACCTAAAAAGTGTTCGATTGCAGTAATTAGTTCACCAACGGGGTAGCCGCGTTTGGGCTTTCCGATGATTCCTGTAATTGCAAGGTCTTTTCGTACCTGTATAGGTTCAAGAACAAGTTCATTTGCAATTACTGTACCGGAAATATATTCTAAACCGTCGGATTGTGCCTGACGGATAATATGAAGATAAGACGGCAGTCTTCTGATTGAGGGCGCAGCCGGTATTTTATTTTTTGTCATAAATTTATTATACAATAAACCAATAGTGCTGTAAAGTTATTCACACTTATGCCGTTGTTTCTTTGCACGCAGTCGGCATGATTCCGCATATCTGTCGGGTTCGCCGTTTATTTCACGTTGTTTTTGGCTTTCAATCTGAAATGTGACCATACGTTTAAAAATATTCATCAACGGAGCAGTGTTTACCGCTTCAATTATATTTGCCACTGCAAGTTCGTTAAGAAGATAATAGCACGATTCTATTGTCGAAACACATTCCGGTGACGGTTGTGTTTTAAATTCAAACTGTGAAAGATATCTGCCTTCAAACGAAATTTTGGGAAGATTGTAGATGTTGGGGCTGAGTCTTAAGATTTTCTTAGCAAAAAACCATGTGGAATCTACTACAAAAACAAGCAGTTTTCTGTTGCCGATTTTTTGTTTGAGTGTAAGACTTTCTTCATTTGTGCTGTTTGCAGTCCATGCGTTTTTGTCGGGATAAAGCAGCAGCGGAAAATAATCCGGCATAGATAGAAGTTCTTTTATTCTTGTATTATCAGTAAAATCAATACCAATAATGATTTCAGAATTTGTCAGCGTTAGATGTGCAAGCCTTCCTGTGCCGGTTTTTTGATGATAAGCTTCCTTAGGGTGCATCAGAAATACAAAATGAACATCTGTCGTAATTTTTTCAATGTATTTGCAGTAACAGGAAGACAGCGGTCTGAAACAAGACCAGCATTTTTCAGACATCAGCTTAAGCCTTTGTACGAATGAAGGAATTCGGCGGTTGTTTGTACATTGCTTACAATATTCAGCCTGTCAAAATTCTGTTTTATTTTTTCTTTATATTCGGTGTCGTAACAAAGACGCAGCGCCTGCTTTAAAATGTCCGCCGGTTTTGTAAAAAGCCAGCCCACCTTATTGTTAATTGCAAACTGAACGTTTCCAAGTTCCTGTCCGTGCATGAACATTGAAAAAATAACCGGCTTTTTGCATGCCATAACCTGCATGAGCATGGATGCACCCGCTTTTGTAATAACACAGTCCGAAAGCTTTATAAGCTCATCCATACAGTTTACATAACCCAAAATATTGAGCTTGATACGCGGGTTTATTATGGAAAGACCTTCAAGAATCGTTTTTGAACTCGCGTTGTGCCCGCAGACAACTATAAGGCTGACGGCTTGTGTAATATCTTTTGACAGGCTGAACTGTGTTACAAGGTTTATTACACCCGGAAGACCTTCGCCGCCGCCCGCAATGAGAATAACTTTATCATTCTGTGGAATTCGGTGCTTATCTTTTAATTCTGCAATGTCAGCATCCGTATAGCCGGCATTAAATTTTTTATCAAAAATAAAAGGCTTTAAAACAAGCTGGCTTTCTTTTATCGGTTGGGTTTGCAGTATGTGATTTTTCAATTCTTCCGAATGTACGATAAAAGCGGTTCTGTTTTCCTGAAACCAGGCAGGATGCGCAGAAAAAGGATCTGTTATGTCTGTAACCAGCGGAATCCGCGGATTTGTGCGACGTATTGCACGTGCTGCTGCCGGAGTAAGTGCAAAATGAAAACTGACTATTTTTGTAATGTTGTATTTTTTTATAAGATTAATGATATGGTGTTTGGTATACAGCGATACAAAAAAACGTATTATATTCATAACGGTTTTACTGGTTGTAATGTCGTAAAACGCTGAGTATATGGCAGGAAAAGTTGCGGAAGAAGAATGGTAGCCTGTTTCAAAAAAAGCGTGTGCAATATGCTGTTTGTGAGAAAAACCGTTTTCAAGATAAACGGTGTCACCGTAGGTTTCTTCAATAGCTTTTTTTAGTATTGCAGCCGGGGTGCGGTGTCCGCTTCCTGTGTTGAGATATAAAAAAAGATAGTTTTCTTTATTATTACAGCCCATACAGATACTTAAATGAAACTCTGAAATAGTGATTTATATCGTTGTGGAGTTTACTCTTCCATGTGCTATAAGCGGTTGCCAAACCTGCGGCATCAGCTGAATAAACGCCGCCTGGTAAAATGTTGTTCTGAACACCATGATTTTTTATATATTCAAACGTATATCCCATATTGATGGTAAATTTCCCATAACTTTGTTTTGGAATTGTATATCCGGCATCAAGCCCTGCCTGCCATACATACATTTTTGTAGGCGACTGCATGAACATAAAGTGATTCCATGCATAATCATATGCTCCGTCGCTGTAGGGATGGTTAAATACACTGCCGTCCGTCAAAAGGTATCCGGCAGGGAGTCCCAGATACTTAATAGCTTCTTCCGGTGCATTTACAACAAGAAGCTCAGTTATATTGGCATGACGGATCATATTTGCGCTGAACGTGATGTTCAAATCTTTTATCGGTGTTGCCTTTATTTTGAACGCAAAGCGGTCAGAGTTGGGCGGAAGGTTAGAGCCCATTCCAACGCCGTTGTTCGTGTAATTCTGGTAGTTTATTCCAGTGTTACCTACACTTCGTGTTTTTGTATCGTCAGTAAATTCCTCATGTGAATACATATACGGCGAAACAAACGTATAATCGGTAGAAAGCTGGTCAAAGATTGAATCAACCGGCGAATAAATAAAGCCTGTCTGGGCGGCAAAACGCAGTTTTGTGTCGAATTTGAGCTTTACAAGGTCGCTCGCCGCCATATCGTCTACAAAAATGTCCGTAAGCCATGTAAAGCCGTTAATCGGGCGAACTTTGAATGTGAGCCCCATTTGAATATTGTCACCGAAAGAACCGATTCCCTGTGCAACCATATATGGAACAAACGGCAGCATGTAAATGGGGTCAAATCTGTTACCGTATACAACGTTCTCATAGTAGGACATTGTGAGCCATTTGTTCGGTGTAAAGTCGATGGAGTGGAGCATAAGAAACTTATTCGGCTTTACTGTGCCCTTGTTTCCGAGATCGTCTGTTGCACCGAGAATAAACATCGCCTGTGTGTACATCCACTTGTTTTCACGGATTACAACAGAAGCATTGCCTGAGTGGAATGCACCCGGACCAAGTGATATACTGTTCTCATGGAACGGACCAAAAGAGTTACGGCTTATTCCGCCCTGGAAATAGATTTTATCCGTTCCGATACCTGCGGTTGCGTTCATGTCAAGGAACGCTTTTGCAAATTTCAAGTCAGTTGTATCATTTACTGCATCGTACGGCTTTTGTTCAAATGTAGGCCGGGTGTTTTTTTCAAGTTCTGTAGTAACAAGAATATTGGTGTTGATTCCGACGCTCAAATAATCGTTTGCTTTTATGTCGCCGGCGGCTTTGAGGTAAACGTCAAGCTCGTTTGTAAACTTTTTGTCACTTCCGGGATTGTCGTTGTTTTCCTTTGGTAACTTAAAGTTATCCGAAACTTCAAATCCAACGTCAACGGTTTTACCAAAAATACGTTCATAGTGTGCATTTGCCTTTGCCGCTTGATCGGTATATTCGCTGTCCATAACCTGTTCCAAAAACGAGATAATGAGTGTAAGCGGATACGGGCGGAGAGGCGGAACGTTTCTTATAATTCCAAGGTTTTCCCAGTTTATTATATCAGAATAAACCGGATCATTCGGCATTACCGATACCTGTGCAAAAAGTGCAAAAAGAGTACAAAAAGTGAATATAATTAAAAAAACAATTTTTTTTATATGCTTCATAGTAAAAAAAGACAGTCGGAAAAACAGTCTTACTTTTAATTATAATATACAAATAAAGAAAAGTCGATGGTAAAAAGTTACAAATTTATATCT
>DBWK01000001.1:0-8196 GCA_002308875.1 Treponema sp. UBA1240 | reverse complement strand
AAAAAAACTTAAATAAGGACAGCCTTTATGAATTATTTGAAAACTATTGATTTTGTCTGTAAATCCAAATCAACGCTGATTGTAGAGCCTTCAGGATACTTGCCCTGAAGAATCTCCTTGGCAAGCGGATTTTCCACGAGATTCTGTATTGCGCGCTTGAGCGGACGTGCCCCGAACATCGGGTCATAGCCGACTTCTGAAATATAGTCGACTGCTTCCTTTGATACAGACAGTTTGATGTGTTTGCTTTCAAGACGTGAAGCAAGCAAATCCAGCTGCTTTTGAACGATCTTGTTGATAAATGAGCGGTCAAGACGGCTGAACATAATTGTTTCATCAATCCTGTTCAAAAATTCCGGACGGAAAGTGGCTTTTAAAAGCCTGTCAATCTCGTCTTTTATGGAATTCATATCTTCCGTTCCAAGAATCAAATCAGAACCAAGATTACTCGTCATGATTATGATAGTGTTCTTAAAGTCAACAACTCGTCCCTGACTGTCCGTAAGACGGCCGTCATCAAGAACCTGCAGCAGAATATTGAATACATCGCTGTGAGCCTTTTCAATCTCATCAAAAAGAACAACACTGTAAGGTCGTCTTCTGACTGCTTCGGTAAGCTGTCCGCCTTCGTCATAGCCAACATATCCCGGAGGTGCGCCGATAAGCCTGCTGACTGAGAACTTTTCCATGTACTCACTCATATCAATACGCGTAAGGGCTTTTTCATCGTTAAAGAGAAAATCCGCCAGAGTTTTGGCAAGTTCCGTTTTACCTACGCCTGTAGGTCCTATAAAGAGGAAGCTGCCTAACGGCCTGTTCTCGTCACTCAAGCCGGCACGGTTGCGTCTTATTGCGTCAGCAACGGCGCTAACGGCTTTGTCCTGTCCGATAACACGCTTGTGCAGAACATCTTCCAGTTCAATGTATTTCTGTGATTCACTCGAAAGCATCTTGCTTACAGGAATACCTGTCCAGGTTGATATAACGGAAGCAATGTCTTCTTCGCAAACTTCCTCGCGCAACAGCTGTCGTTTTTCGCTGTCTTTTCCGGCTTTTTCAATTTCAGAAGCAATTTGCGCAAGTTTATGTTCCGCTTCAGGAATCTTGCCGTATTTGATTTCGGCTGCTTTGTTCAAGTCACCTTCACGAGTGTACTTTGTTTCTTCAATTTTGAGCTGTTCAAGCTCTTCCTTGAGTTTGCGGTTTTCATCAATACGCTGCTTTTCAGTCTGCCACTGGAGTTTCATCGCATCCCGCTTTGAAGACAGTTCTTCCAGTTCAGACGTAATCTTTGCAAGCCGTTCTTTTGAAGCATCGTCTTCTTCTTTTGACAATGCCTGCTTTTCAATAGTGAGCTGAAGAATCTTGCGTTCAACCTGATCCAGCTCGGTCGGCTGGCTTTCAATTTCCATCTTAAGACGGCTGGCCGCCTCATCAACAAGGTCTATCGCCTTATCGGGCAAGAACCGGCTTGTAATATACCTGTTTGAAAGTACCGCAGCAGCTACAAGCGCCTCGTCTTTAATACGGACGCCGTGATGAACTTCGTATTTTTCCTTGAGACCGCGAAGAATCGCGATTGTGTCTTCCACATTCGGTTCTGCGCAGTATACCTGCTGAAAACGGCGTTCAAGTGCCGCATCCTTTTCGATATACTTTCTGTACTCATCAAGAGTCGTAGCGCCGATTGCCTTAAGTTCACCACGGGCAAGGGCCGGTTTAAGAAGGTTTGAAGCATCCATTGAGCCTTCGCTTGCACCTGCGCCGACAAGGGTATGAAGTTCATCTATAAAAAGGATTATGTTTCCTTCAGATTTTTGTACTTCGGCGATTACGCCTTTAAGTCTTTCCTCAAACTCTCCGCGGAATTTGGCTCCTGCAACAAGCGCACCCAAATCAAGTGCCATAAGCCGCTTGTTTTTAAGACTGTCGGGAACGTCACCTGAAACGATTCGACGTGCAAGTCCTTCTACGATGGCGGTTTTACCAACACCAGGCTCACCTATGAGAACAGGGTTGTTCTTTGTTCTGCGCGACAAAACCTGCATTACACGCCTGATTTCTTCATCACGGCCTATAACAGGGTCAATTTTTTCCTGCTTTGCAAGTGCGGTCAGGTCGCGGCAGTATTTTTCGAGTGCCTGCAGAGAGGCTTCTGGATCCTGACTCGTTACGCGCTGGTCGCCCTTTATTGCCTTTAAGGCGGCGAGAACAGCTTCACGCGTTATTCCGTTTTCCTGCAGCATGCGGGCGGTTTTATCATCATTACTTACAAGGGCAAGAAAGATGTGTTCAACTGAAAGATATTCGTCTTTCAGCATAGCGGCTTCTTTATCAGCCTTTGCGAGTGCCCTGGACATCTGAGAAGAAAGCGAAAGCTGTATGTTTCCGTGAATGCGCGGGTTTGATTTTACCAGCGATTCAGCCTGCTGTAAGACAGATTGTAATGAAACTCCGATACGTTCAATTAACGGCGGAATCAGGCCGTCTTTTTGCTGCAAGAGAGCCAGCAATACATGATCTGTTCCTATTTCACCATGGTCTTCCTGCTGCGCAATAACCGTAGCATTTTGAAGAGCTTCCTGTGCTTTAATTGTAAATTGTTCGTAGTTCATACCACAAAGATACTAATTAAATTTAAAAAAGCAATACGATTTTTAAGTAAATTTTAAGCTGTATTGTAAAGTTTTTTCCTTTGTATTATAACGAAACCATGAATATATTTGCTCAGTTCCTTCCTGATTTTATGCATTTCAATGCAATTGACAAAATGAATCTTGTTCTTCTTTTTGGTTTGATTCTTTTGTTGGGTGCAATGGGTGGAAGGCTTTTTCAAAAACTGCGGATACCACAGGTTGTAGGATATATTGTAATCGGAATTATAATAGGGCAGTCGGGCTTTCAGATTTTGTCTTCGGATGTAATTGTTTCGCTTGATCCGGTAAGTTCCATCGCACTTTCGCTCATAGGTTTTCTCATTGGCGGCGAGCTGAAGCTCAATATTCTCAAAAAATACGGAAAGCAGTTTATCGGAATACTTCTTTTTGAAGCCATAGTTCCATTTTTTGTAGTATCCGTTCTGGTAACGATAGTCTCGTATTTGTTCACAAAGAACATGAATGTTTCACTTGCGCTCGGTTTGGTACTCGGATCCATATCATCCGCGACCGCTCCAGCCGCAACAACTGATGTTCTGAGAGAGAACAGAACACGCGGTCCGCTTACAACTACAGTTTTGGGAATTGTAGCCATGGACGATGCGGTTGCTCTGTTTTTGTATGCGATAGCTTCTTCTGTAGCCTCTTCGTTTCTCGGATACACGGGCGGAAGTTTTATGCAGCAGCTGATGCATCTGTTTTATGATGTATTTTTCTCGATACTCATTGGCTCTGCAATAGGCTTTTTGCTGAGTCTTTTTATCCGCAATGTAATGACGGATGAGGGCCGTATCCTTGCTTTCTCACTGGGTGCAATCTTTTTATCCACCGGTGTATGCGGTTATCTTGACCTTGACAACATTCTTGCGGCAATGTCGGTCGGCTTTTTTATGGTAAACTTTGCTCCTGCAAAAACACGCCCCACGTTTGCCTTAGTAGAAAAGTTCACACCGCCGATTTACGTTCTGTTTTTTGTTCTTGTAGGCGCCAAACTTAACATCTGGAATATCAACCTTTATGTAGGCATTATTGCGCTACTGTATATTTTCTGCCGTACGGTAGGTAAGTCAGTAGGTGCAAGATTCGGTGCAAAGATTACCCATGCGCCCGAAACAGTACGCAAGTATCTGCCGTGGTGCCTGTTAAGTCAGGCGGGTGTTGCAATAGGTCTTTCAATTGCCGCGGGACAAACGTTCAGCAGTACAATCGGGCCTACAATCATACTGATAATTACAGCAACTACCTTTGTAGTTCAACTGGTCGGTCCTGTTTGCGTTAAGCATGGTATCGACAAAGCGCAGGAATGTGGGCTTGATATTTGCGAAGAAGATATAATGAAAAACTGTAAGGTGAGCGACATCACTTCCGGCGGAAAACCAATCTGCTCGGCGGATTCTGACGCGATTGTTACAGAGACTGCAAGGCTCAAGGATATTCTCGATTCTTTCAGCCATCAGCACAATCTGAATTATGTAGTACGGGATTCTGACGGAAAACTCTCAGGAATAATAACGATTGACCACTTAAAAGAAAGCTTCCTCATACTCGACATGTCGGACGGTGTTCTTGCCATGGATATAATGGAGCCGGTCAAAAAAACATGCCGCCCCGATACTCCGATACCGGATGTGCTATCAATGTTTCAAGAAGAAGATACGGAAGCCCTGCCGATTGAAGATGAAAATGGCAAGCTGCTCGGCATAATCGAAAAGCCCGCTCTTGACCACTATCTGCATACACAGGTAGTTGCCCTGCATCAGAAGCTTTCAGCGCTAGGCTGATTATTCTTTGATAGTCAGAACTTTCTTTACGTTTTTTGCGAGATTCTTTATCTCTTTCTTTTTGCCGTTACCCTTAAGCTCACAGGCAAAATAGTACAATTCTGTAAGTTCATTCCTGTTTTTAGCTGTAAAGCCTTTGGGATAAATTATCTCGTCATAGTATGTGAACTGCTCATAATCGTACGGAGTTCCTGTGTAAGGATATACCTTGTCTTTTTTTTCTTCCCACTGCTGTTTAAGCCAGAACTCGGCGTTTTCGTCTGGCTTGAGTATCTGTGAAACGAAAAGACACTTGTAGTCCTCATAGGCGGGCGGTGAGAACAAGTCAAAACTGCGCAGCTTGAGACAAGCTTTGCCGTTTGTGTCGTCATAGCCAAAAGCAATGCGGAATGTGGTATCATTGTTAACTGCAAAAATGTCAGACGGCATTTGCAGTTTAAAAAGTTCCGAATCAAAATTGAATGATTTTTCATCGTAATCTATTGTGACGTTGTCAAATCCGCCGTAAAGGTTTTCGTATTCTTTTAACAATGTGAGATATTCAATCCATTCGGAGAGTGTGGCGGAATATGACGGATAAACGTATGAAGTAAGGAATTTCATTTTTACGGTTGAAGCGTTTTTGATTTTAAAAGGAGATCCCTTGTCCGCCATTACGTAAAATCCCTGGGGCAGGGGAAGTGCAAGGGTTATAAACACTTCGTCTTCAGTCGTGCCTTTCCAGTAGTTGAACATCCATTTTCTGCCCAGTTCGTCCTCAAACGCTTCTGTAACTTCCGGTTCCGTGTCATAATCTTCCGGGAATACCGAGTCTTTAAGGTATTTGGCAATGAGCAGCGGATCTGCAAGAAAATCTTCAAGAAAATGAGCCGAATCCCTGTTCAGGAATGTGAGGGTAAAACCAAAAAGTGAACCGCTGACAGTAAAGCCGTTGGTAAAAGCAAGTGCTTCTTCAAGGTTTTCGGGAAGATAGTAAGCCCACTTTGAGTTTTCATCAAGACAGATAGTGTAGGGGAAGTCCGGTATTGAAGCACTGGAACGTATTTCGCTCGAACCGAGCGCCTTAAGAAAACCGCGGCTGCTGTTCATTCCGAAATTCTTTTGGATACTTGAAGCAAATTCCGAAAAATAGTCCGTAAATTTCGCTGTGAGTTCTTTGTTTATTTCTTCAAGAGAATTCGGAAGCGGAATTTCCATTTTTATTTTATGAGTAAATTGTCTTGAATAGATATTGGGAAGCGAAAAAGAAAATGTTTCGTTGATTATCGCTGTATCAGGCTTGAGATTTTCAGTTTCTGCAAACGGAAGAACAAACATGGTGTTTTTTTCGTTGCTTTTTGACGTTATAAAGCCTATTACTTCTGCATTTTCATTTACGATTATACCGGTTTGGGATGAACGTTCCGAACTGAAATAGAGCCATTTCCATTCCTGTATATCCTGTTCGTAGAATTTTCCAAAAAAATTGCAGATTTCCAGTGTAATACCTTCTTTTGAGGAGACTGTTACTGAATAAGCGGCTGAAGGTGTGTTTTGAGTGTCTGCGACGGCAGAAAGTCCTTCTTTTGACGGCTTTTCCTCCGTGTCAAAACAAATTATATCACGCTTTGTGTTAAGTTTTTGAATATTTTTTATTTTGTAATAATTTTCATTCTGGTCTTTTACAAAATAATCTTCACAAATGCTCTCCGAAAACAGATTGAAAGCTGATGCCGATGTATAGAACAAGCCGTTATCCAAAAGAACGGCTGTTCCCAACTCGGTGTATGTACCATTCTTTTGTCTGCCTACAGTTAAATATGTGGCGGCACTTATTTTAGAAAGAAAATCAGGCGAAATATCCGCAGACAAGGTAAATACGCATACAAAAAGAATAAGTATCAGGCAGACCTGTAGTTTATTTAATCTGTTCAATCCTTTCAATTGTTGTCTCTTTTGCGTTCGTATTCCCGCATCCATTGCAGTGTACTGTCGCTGAGAGGATATTCCTGCAACTCGGCATTGGACAAGGCTTCGTACGCATTTGATTCGTAATTTGTATTCACTTCAAAATCGGGTGAAGTACCAATAAGGTACAAATAAGAAACACCTTTGAGCATCTGAAAGTAACCGCTGTTTGCAGTTTCGGCGGGAAGAAGGGCAATGCAGTCAAGAGCCTTTTCAGGATGATTAAGAATAAGGTGTATACGTGCAAAATCCATGTTTACCCATTTGTACAATGTTCTGTCTGGAGGAATATTTTCCAGCTGTTTTTTGAGTTTGTCGTATATGAATGAACAGCGCCAAATATCGGCACCAGTTTTTTGATCGGATAAAAGTACAGAATCAAAATATTCAACAAAGGGAATATCAGCATATTCCTTATGTTTTTTCTTGATTTCGGTAAGTTTATTGGTTGTTTTGGTAATGTTCTTTTCCGTATACTTGTCGAACAAGTCCTGAAGCTCATACCAGCGTCTGGCCTCTGAGGAAAGCTCATATAAAAGCGATGTATCGTCATATTTAAGCAAACCGGTATCTGAGGCTGTTCCTTGGAGCGGAAGATTCTCAAAATCAATTTTTTTATGAACTTGTTTACAGTATTTGACGGCATCCGTCGCAAGCCTTGAAGAACTGTTGTCTGTTGCTCCGTAAAACTGTCTGCCTGCTATATAATGTGCAAAAAAATCATCCCAGGTTGAGTATTCGTTTATAAGAGACTCCACAATCGGTTCTGCACGCTGAAGTGCTTCTTCTTCTGTAATAAAACCTGCACTTATACTCCAACGCAAAAGACTGATACAGCGGGCTTTGTCCCATGCGCTTATCGCAAGAGGACCTAGTCTGTCTTTTATTGAATATACATAAAACAGACGTGTACCTTCCGAAGCCGTCAGACATTCTTTTGAAATTATCTCAACAGGTTTCATGTTTTCGTTTGTTTCAATTAGTCCTGCAAGAAATAAAAAAGTGCCGTTATGTCCGTGGGCAAGCAAATCATCTATTTGTGAAATCAATTGTTCATAATTGGTTATATCCCATGAATTTTTTAATATGAAGCGGCATTGCTTGCCTACATCTTTACCGTAATTGAATGAAGTAACATTAAGTTCATTCATCTGCGCCATAATTGAAGAAAAAGCACATGCATACCGTTCGGTATGTTCTTTGTCAAATTCAACGCTTTCGTTGCTAAAAACAGAGAAGGTTATAAAAACAATAAGAAATAATGAAAGTATTTTTTTGTTCATAAAAAAAGTCTACAACAAGAATTTTGTTTTATCAACAGATTATTGGCTTTGTTTTATATCAAGCAGAATCATCTGCGGGGTTTCTACACCGTTGAATGTATTCCTGTTGATGTTGAACACTATATCCACATAAGAGCCGATGTCAAAATCTCTTTTAAGGCGCTCAGCACCGCTCCATAACAGGGCGGGCCATTTTGTGCTGCCGCATGAGAGAGTAAGCTTGAGGTGCGACGCATCTTTGCCGATTAAGTCGGCGGTAAAGATTTTAAGCTTTTTTGCGAGGAACACCAGCTGCGGGTTACATTCGCCGTAGGGCTCAAAGGTATCAACGAGCTTAAGCAAATCCGGTGTAATATAGTTAGGCGGCAGTTCCGCATCAATGCAGAGAGTTTTTTCTTCGCCCTGAGGGAATTCCATAATTTGAGCTGCTGTTACAAGCCGGCGTTCAAATTCCTCAAAATTATTCTTGTAAAGTGTAAAACCCGCCGCAAAGTTGTGTCCGCCGTGAGCCACAAACAAATCGCTGCA
>DBWK01000066.1:2945-28596 GCA_002308875.1 Treponema sp. UBA1240 | reverse complement strand
CCTAATCCCGATTCTCCTTATCCGCATTTCAGCCTGTTCAGAAAACGCCCCTGGGGTTTGATAATATACGACGAAGTTCATCTTCTGCCTGCACCGGTATTCCGTGTTACTGCTGAATTACAGGCGGTAAGGCGCGTAGGGCTTACTGCAACGCTTGTTCGCGAAGATAACTGCGAAGGTCATGTTTTTTCGCTTGTTGGTCCTAAACGTTATGATGTGCCTTGGAAAGAACTTGAAACTTCCGGCTGGATCGCGGAAGCGGAATGTGTGGAAGTACGCCTTGATTTGCCGCAGGAAAAACAGATTGAATACGCTGTTGCCGGAACAAGAGAAAAGCACAAGATTGCGAGTAATAACGAACAGAAAATCAGCATTGTTGAGCTTTTGATTGAAAAGTTCTCAGAAGAACGGATTCTGGTCATCGGACAGTATTTGGAACAGCTGACCATTATTGCCGAAAAGCTCAAAGCCCCGATTATTACCGGAAAAACGCCTAATGCGGAAAGAGACCGGATTTACGGTGACTTCCGTGCGGGCAAAATAAGAGTGTTGGTTGTTTCAAAGGTTGCTAACTTTGCCATAGATTTGCCCGATGCTTCAATGGCAATCCAAATTTCGGGAACATTCGGAAGCCGGCAGGAAGAAGCGCAGCGGCTTGGAAGACTATTGCGCCCAAAAACCCACAAGGCGTTGTTTTTTACGCTTATTACCCGCAACACCGTTGAAGAAGAATTCGGTACCCACCGGCAGAAATTCCTTGCGGAACAGGGATATGACTACAAGATTCTGCGTTATACGGACTCAGAACAATTTATGGAACAACTCATAAAAGAAGATATTTACAATGGCTGAACTTTCTGACAGAACCGAACAGATTTTACAATGGCGCGAATCTCTGATAAAACTTCCCGATTATCACTTTTTTGAATTGATGCGGATTTATCTTGGTGAAGTAAAAACTCCCTACAATAAGCAGAAACTGATAGAAGAGCTGAGTTCGTTTTTGCGCAAGGAAAGCACAAAAGCCGCTGTATGCGCTTTGCTTTCGGAAAAGGAAATTCTTGTTCTGACAGCGATAAAACAGCTGAATGAACCTTCGCAAGAAAAACTCACCGATTTGTTTTCTTCTGATTTTTCTTTTGCCGAGCTTTACGAAATGCTGCTGAACTTGGAAGAGCGGCTTATTATTTACCGGCATTCCGAAAACAAAAAGGTTTTTCTTTACCTGAATCCTCTGCTTGAAGAAAGCATTTTACCTTACATCAATATTTCGCGGCTCCTTCCTTCCGCGAATGCTGTTGCTCCCGAGGCTCCGGTCGCATTTGTTTCGTCTTCGCTGCTTGCGGCTTTGTATTCGTTTTGTTTTCACGAGCTTGATATTTGCAAAAACGACGGTATTTTGAAAAAACGTGCGGAAGTTCTGCTGCAAAGTGTTTTTTCATCGACTGGCTCACCTGAAGCGGTACAAAGCGTAATTTATGCACTTGTCAATTTGTCGCTGCTTCAGCAGTCCGAAAGCAGACTTGTACCCGAGGCGCAAAAATGGGAAAAATTTGCCGAACTTTCAGAGCAGGAGCAGCGCGCGTATATCTGTGTTGCATCCTGCGGACATTTTGCACGCTCACTGCAGGCTTTGTATACAAAGCTTGTTTTAAATATTCTTGCAGCCATTCCTGAAGGCGGTTTTTCAAAATCAGCACTGACCCGTTGTGTACTTCTTTTAATGGAGAAGACTACCGGCTTCTTTTTCCTGAAAAGAAGCAAGCTTTATAACGCATTGAGTGATAATGGTACTTCTGATGATGAAATAAACACTTTAGCCCTGATTGAAAACATGATTCGATTCGGGCTGATTACGGAAAAGAATGATGTTTATTTTGCAAACCGCAATTCTGAGTCCGCCGCAGGAGAGAATCAGCTTGCAATCAATCCTGATTATACTCTCACGCTGCTGCCGGGCGTTCCTCTCAAAGATTTGCTGCCGCTTGCCTGTTTTCTAAAAATCGTTTCGTATGATACGGTCTCTTTTTACGAATTAAACCGCGAATCATGCTACAGGGCTTTTGATGCCGGAATCAGCGCAGAAACAATTGTACAAACGCTTAACGGCTTTTCGTCCCACGGACTGTCACAGAATATGCTTTATTCCATAAACGACTGGTTTTCTTCCTATCAGTCCATTATGCTTTACAAAGGCTATGTTCTTAAAGTTTCAAAAGATAAAGCAAGTTTTATAGAAACAAGTTCTTCGTTTGCAGATTTAATTGCCTGTAAGCTTGCAGACGGTATATATCTTTTGAACATAGATATGAGAGAAGATGCCGCCGGAATTTTAAAAAACCGCGGATTTGATTATATTGGAACGGCAAATAAAAAAGAAAGAACCGTCTCTGCTTTGCCGTTTTTATCGCTGAAGGCCGATGAAAATATTTTTCCAAACTCAAGTGATTTTGTTCAGCCCTGTTCTGATGATGCGGAAAAGGAAAAGTTTTTTTCTGAGCTTTCACAGGAACTTGAAAAAAAAGATTTTACCGAAGAACAAAAAGAAGGTCTTTTGTCCAGAATAAGGCGCAAGGTTGTGCTTTCTCCTGTTCAGCTGCGCGGTGATTCAGTCCGGTTTGAGCGGATAGAAGCCGGTGGAATGGATTTTCAGGGAAAAGTACATATTGCCGAGCATGCGCTTTCTTCCCACAGTATGGTTGAACTGGTTTATGAGGATGATTCCGCCGTAATTTTGGGAATGCCTGTTTCAATAGAAAAAAAAGAAGGTGACGCAATAATGAAACTTGTTGTTGAACCCGATAAAAAAAGTGTGCAGTATTCTATTGGCAGAGCAAATTCCATAAAACGGATACCTGGTTCAATTTTTAAGGAAAACGGAAAGTTTTCATAAGGAAAGAGATGATGTGGAAAACGGAAAGCGTGCAGAAAAAAACTGAAAAACAAGTGGCTTTTGATGTAAATGCGGTTCTTTTTGATTTTGACGGTGTAATTATAAATTCTGCTGCGGATATTGCGGATGCAATAAACGCAATGCTTGTACGTTTTAAGCTGCATCCGCTTGAAGAGCAAACAGTTACGGAATTTATCGGTGACGGAGTTCGTAATCTTGTTCTGCGCGCTGTGAGGATGAGCAATAAAAATTCATTTTCTGAAATCTCTGTGGAAAAACTGGAAGAAATGGTCAGCTGGTATCAAACTTATTATTATAACCATGCAACGGAAAAAACAACTGTTTATCAGTATGTGCCCGAAGTTCTGGAAACTTTGTATATGCTCGGTAAACGTGCTGCTGTAGTATCTAACAAACCTAAAAAGATTACGGAAGAAATTCTTGATTACTTTGATTTGGAGTATTATTTTGACACGGTGGTCGGTCCTGAACAGCTGAAAGCAATGAAGCCGGATCCTGAGGGAATTGCGCTTGCCGTAAGACAGATAAATCAGTGCAATGCAGGTAACGACTATTTTTCAAAGATAACAAAACCCTCTGAAGTTCTTATGATAGGCGATTCGGCACAGGATATAAAAGCCGGACACAGCTACG
Source organism: Treponema sp. UBA1240 (assembly GCA_002308875.1). Classification (GTDB taxonomy): domain Bacteria; phylum Spirochaetota; class Spirochaetia; order Treponematales; family Treponemataceae; genus UBA1240. The sequence goes on along the minus strand of DBWK01000066.1, from coordinate 25,049 downwards.
GCGCAAAAACATGCGGCTTTTTGTACGGGCTTGGCAATACACAAAAAATGCAGGCTGAAAACCCAGATATAGTAATCAGCAACATTAAGGAACTTCTTGCACATATAGTATAGTTTTCTTTATACTGAATCCATGACAAAACACAATATGCAGCTGCTCCGTGAAAGCTGCCTTAAAAACGGACCTCTTTGTGTTGGCTTGGATACCGATCCATCATATCTCCCGCCTGAAATTCTTTCTGGATTTAAAACACCATCAGAAGCCGTTCTGGCATACAATCTTGGAATTATTGAAAATATAAGGGATTTTGCAGGCTGTTTCAAAGTTCAGATTGCTTATTATGAAGCGATGGGGCTTGCAGGTCTTGGTATTTATGCGCAAACCCTGAAAGCAGTAAAAAAAGCCGGGCTGCCCGTTATTTCAGACATAAAGCGCGGCGATATTGCGGATACTGCAAAAGCGTATGCACACGCTCATTTTTCCGGTGATTTTGAAACTGATATAATCACGGTTAATCCGTACATGGGATTTGATACTCTTGAACCGTTCACGGAATGGTGTTCCAAGGCGGGCAAAGGACTGTTTGTACTTTTGTGCACATCTAATCCCGGTCGTGACAACATCGAAAAACAGGAACTTAAGCAGGGCGGACTTTTGCTTGATCAAGTGGGCACAGAGCTTAACAGGCTTGAAAAACAGTTTTCAGCACTTTATTCTGACTGCGAGTGTTCGCCTGTTGGCGCCGTTGTTGGCTGTACCGCTGAAGAAGACGCAAAAAAACTTAGGGAAGAATACCCGAACGTGTTTTTCCTGATTCCGGGCTACGGTGCACAGGGCGGACAGGCACGAATTGCGGCAACGCTCTTGGATAAAGCGGGAGGTACTGTCAATTCTTCACGCGGTATTCTGCTCGCCTGGAAAAAAGACCCTGCCTTGGAAGAAAAACGCAGCAAATCAAAGCTTACAATGGACGATATTGTGTCTGCTGCCGTGAGTGCCGCGGAAAAATCAAAGCAGGAATTGCTTGCGGCAAAAGCAGCACTGTAGGGAATCAAAAAAGATGTGTACTGAACAGAGTATTCCTGTTGCAGGAAAAGGGAAAATCATTTCTTCAAAACAAATACAGGAATCCGTTTATTTGGTTGAAACGGAACTGAACGAAGAATTTCAGAACCTGCCGAATCCGGGGCAGTTTTATATGCTTAAAACTGTACCGTCGGATGTTTATTTAAGCCGACCGATCAGTGTTTACAGGAGTTATAAAACAGCCACCGGTTCTGTCCGTGTTGAGTTCCTCATATTAAAAAAAGGACGCGGAACGGAAGAATTGTGTACGGCTCGGTCCGAAACTGCAATCAAGATTATCGGACCTCTTGGAAACGGCTTTACAAAACAAGATTCGTGCGAACGCAAAACAGCTCTTGTGGGCGGTGGTATAGGCGTTGCGCCTGTCGCAGGTTTTGCCCGGTCTCTTGCAGACGGCAGCTATGACTTTTATGCCTGTTTTAAGCACGGCTCATACGGTCTGGACTATATAAAGCCGGAGAGTGTTTTTATCAGCACAGATGACGGTTCCTGCGGCGTTAAAGGTATGCTACCCTCAATCTTTTCCGAAAAAGATGCGGCTGAATATGCTGCCGTCTATGCATGCGGTCCTGAGCCGATGCTCAAGTACGTTCAAAAAACCTGCAAGGCAGCCGGCGTTCCGTGCTTTTTAAGCTTGGAAGCACGAATGGCATGCGGGATTGGAGCATGTCTCGGCTGTACCGTTAAAACAACGGCAGGAAACAAAAGATGTTGCAAAGACGGACCTGTTTTTAGCGGTGATGAAATAGTTTTTGGAGAAAGAAAATGAATGCAAACCCGAATCTTTCCGTTGAAATAGCAGGTGTAAAATTCGCAAATCCAGTCATAGCCGCATCAGGAACTTTCGGTTACGGAAAAGAATATGCCGGTATTATTGACGTAAACCGGCTCGGTGGAATTTGCTCAAAGGGGCTCACGCTTGAGCCTAAAGCCGGGAATGACGGCATCCGCCTTTATGAAACTTCGTCCGGTCTTATAAACTCCATCGGGCTTGAAAATCCCGGAATTCCGCATTTTATTGAACATGAGCTGCCGCAAATGCTTGCGCTCAAGCCTGTGGTTATAGCTAATCTTTCAGGTTCATCAATTGAAACTTATGTTGAAGGTGTAAAACTTCTTGATAAAACAGATGTTCCCATGATAGAACTCAACATCTCATGCCCCAATGTAAAGGCGGGTGGAATGGGGTTTGGGCTTGAGCCTGAAACTGCCGCCGCTGTAACGGACGCGGTTCGTCATGCTACGACAAAACCTCTTGTTGTAAAACTTACGCCTAATGCTCCCGATGTGGTAAAAGTAGCTTTTGCCGTAAAAGAAGCCGGAGCTGATGCGATAAGTCTTGTGAACACTTTTAAGGCTATGGCGGTGAATATTGAAACCGGTAAGCCTGTTTTTGACAACGTTACCGCCGGTTTTTCCGGTCCTGCTGTAAAACCGCTCGCTTTGCGAATCGTGCATGATGTTACTGCCGCAATGCGTCCGCTTCCGGTAGAAAAAAGGATTCCTGTAATCGGCCTGGGAGGAATCTCATGCTGGCAGGATGCGGTAGAATTCATTATGGTAGGTGCAAGTGCGGTTCAGGTTGGAACGGCAACTTTTTCAAATCCGTACTGTATGCTGGAAATTATAGACGGAATAAAAAACTTTATGCAGAGAAAAGACTATAGCACAATTATGGATTTTTGCGGAATTGTCTGATTTTACGATATATTTGCAAAAAAAAAGTAAAGAACCGCAAAAAACTACAAAAAACGTATTGACATACAAACACAAAACTACTATATTAAGAATCACAAACAGCAATAAAAAAAAGACCGCGTTTTCTTTCCTCCTTTAGCGGTCTTTTTTCTTTTTAAAACAGTTTTCGTTATTATCTTGCAACTATGCCTTTTCGCAGTTCTCCGGCTTTATCCCTGCCAAAAAGAACTTCAACCAGTTTAAGGGCAAATTCTTCCGCAACTCCAGGACCGCCTGCCGTGATTGTTTTTCCGTCCTGTACAATCCTGTCCTTGGAATGCGAAGCTCCAGATGTCAGTTCTTTCCAGTTTGAACCTGTAAATTGCTCAATGGCGTTTTCCATACCGGGGTAACAGGTAAATTTCTTTTCTTTCAGCAGACCCAACGGAGCAAGAACAACAACAGGAGCAGCACAAATCGCGGCAACAAAACCGTTTTTGCTGTTTATCTTCCTGATTACATCGGCAGCTTTTGCGCTGGCTGCAATATTAGAAGAGCCCGGCATTCCACCCGGACAAATAACCATATCAAATTCTGATGCGTTTACATCTGCAATCCGGCAGTCTGCTTCTACCGTTATTTTATGTGAGCCGGTTACTTTTTTGGAACTTTCACTTCTACCACTTATAGCGGCAAGTGTAACTTCTGCACCTGCTCTTCTTAAATAATCAACAGGTGTGAGTGCTTCTATTTCTTCAAAGCCTTCTGCAAGCAAAACTAAAACTTTCATTTTTCCTCCTGAACTTACTGTAATAAAACTATAACACGGCACCGGCCCGTTTGCAATTCGGAATTGCAAATGCGGTCCTGCTTGTTTTACAGTTCTTTTTATGCTATTCTGAATGCAATGAAAAGGATTTGTTGCTTACTTATACTGTTCTTATGTTTTGTTACGCTTTTATCCGCCCAGGAACACCCGGATGCGCTTTCTGCCTATAGAACAGGCAGATCACTTGAATCATCGGGAAAAATTGATGCGGCGTATGACAAATTTAAGGAAGCATCGGATATTTGTCTTGCGGAACTGCAGGAGAATTCGCGCAATATGGAGTCTTATGTGGTTTTATGCTGGTCGTTTTTCCGTATGGGAAAGTATCAGGAATCACTGGACTATTCAAAAAAAGCGCTTAAAATCAATCCCAACGAATACCGAATCATTGAGAATTTGGGTGAAACATATTTTTATCTCAAAAACTATTCTGAATCATTAAAATGCTTTGAGGAATATGTTGATAATCTACCTCACGGCGACAGAATTTCATCAGCATATTTTTTCATCGGTGAAATATACAGAATAATCAAAAAGCCCAATCATGCTGATATTGCATATTCCTACGCTGTTCGTGAAGACCCTGATATTGCGTTGTGGTGGTATAAACTGGGACTCGTAAGAGAAGAAACCGCAAACGTAGCAGGTGCAAAAGCGGCTTATAACCGCGCACTTGCTCTTAATCCGTCCTATACAGAAGCAAGAAACGCCCTGAACCGGCTGCACTGACATAAACAAAACTTTTAATTGACGATTTTAAAAACTCGATTTAGAATAATTTTGGTTGCGTCATTTGGAGAGAGGAACTTTGGTGGGTTAAAGGGAAAAGTTCCTTTATTGTCGTTGTGAGCTTTTGAACTCGTATATCTGCTGGAATTTTTATAAGAGTGTCGTTTCCGTTATCGTTTAGAAAAAAAAGAACACAAATTCTTATTTTCTCGCTTTTTGCCGGTGCTTTGCTGTTCAGTGGTATGCTGTGGTTTGCCGGTTATTCCAGAAAAGTTTTAACAGAAAATTTTATAAATGCAATAGATGAAGTAACCCGTCAGCAACTTTTCAGCTTTAAAAGAATTTTTGATTTACAATTCAATACCCTCGAAGTTTGTGCAGACGTTATGACAGGGCTCAATTCCGCGGACTATCTGAATACAACTGCTGATTCTGAAATTTCACAAAAACTCGATCTTTTCAGTGATAAATCTCCGTTTGAAGTTATGTTTATCAACAGAAAGAACGGTCTTGCCGTTGCAAGTGACGGAGATGTCTATGACAACACCGGTTACGATTTTTATGAAACTGCAATACAGGGAAGTAGTTGTGTAAGCCAGCCCTTAAAATCTCCGGTAAGCGATGAGACCGTAATTGTTTGTACAATTCCTTTGTATGACAAGCTGGGGCAGATTTTTGCTGTTTTGGGCGGTGTTATAAATATGAATTATCTAAATACCGTTATGATGGTTTCGTTTGACGGACACGGTTATTCGCTTGTAACTTCAAGAGCTGCCAACACTATTATTGCACATACCGCCAATACATGGCCTTCAGAATTTGAAAACGCTTCTTTTATCAATCTTTATGCTTCCAATAACGTAATAAAGCGGCTTAACAGCAACTGCATAATTTACAGTTTGCATGATTTGCTGCGCTATGTGGTTTATATTCCGACCGGTTATAACGACTGGGTTCTTGCAACAATTGTTCCGGAATCTGTTTTGAACAGCCGCCTGAAAAAAATCGGAGCAGGTGCTGAAATTACCTTTGTAATGAATTTGTTAGCCTTTGTCTGTGTAATATCTGTTCTTGTCTTTTTGCAGGCAAAATACAGCAACGAATTTGCAAGGGCTTCGAACCTTGATACGGTTACAAATGGAATAACACTTAAACGCTTTATGGAAAAGCTTAATCCGCTTATCAAGAATAATCGTGGCAAAAGCTTTATTGCAATGTGCATGGATATAAACGAATTCCGAGTTATAAACGAGTTGTACGGTTTTCAGGCAGGCAACAGACTTTTGTATCTTGTTCATAAAGCCGTAAAAAACGTTATCGGTTTTGACGGCTTGGTCTGCCGGTCTGCAAACGATTTGTTCTATATCATTCTGAAGACTGATATCGACAGAAAGACTGTTCTTACAAAAAGAGGCGGAATCATTGAGGAAATAAACCGTCTCCTAAGTAAGGAAAACATACCGTATGTGCTGAATTTTACGTTTGGTATTTATCCTATGCAGAAAGTCACGGAAGAACCGGTTCATATTTTTGAAAAAACAAATCAGGTTCACAACCGTGCAAAGAAAAACAACATTCCGTGCGAATTCTATCTCCAGTCGGAGCACGAACAGGTTATCCGCCAAAAGCTTATAGAAAACTCCATGCAGGAAGCATTTGAAAACTGTGAATTCAAGATGTTTCTTCAGCCAAAATTTGAACTGCTTTCAAAGCGGCTTGTAGGTGCTGAAGCTCTTGTCCGCTGGGAAAGTCCTACCGAAGGAAAGCGTTATCCCTGTGATTTTATACCGCTGTTTGAAAAGAACGGATTTATTATCAAGATTGATTTGTACATGATTGAAAAAGCCTGTCAGACTATACGCCGCTGGATAGACTCTGGAATTGAGCCGATACCGATATCCGTAAACCAGTCCAAGGTTCTGCTGTTGAATCCTCTGTATTATGATGTTCTTATAAACACTGTGGAAAACTACCGGATTCCGCCGAAGTACATTGAGTTGGAAATAACCGAAACCATAATGTACGAAAATACCAAAGTGCTTAATGAGTTAATCGGCAAGCTTAAAAACTACGGTTTTAGAATCGCTGTGGATGATTTTGGTTCCGGTTATTCTTCGCTTGTTCTGCTGCGTGATATAAAGGCGGATGTACTGAAAATCGACAAAGCCTTTATAACCAGAGCAGAGGACGATATTTCCGGCAAGAAGATTTTGTCGGGAATAATCCAGTTAGCAGATTCACTTAATATGATTATTCTCGCGGAAGGTATAGAAACGAACGAACAGGCGGAACTCCTTATCCGGCTCGGATGTCGTGAAGCACAGGGATTTTTGTTCGGCAAACCTGTTCCCGAAGAGAATTTTGCCCGCTTTCAGCAGGTTTGCTAGTATTATTGTTACTTTTTCAAAAAATCATTATAATTAGCCAACTTTTATTTAGGACTATAAGATGGCAATAAACTGTGGTATCGTAGGATTACCGAATGTCGGCAAATCCACTATTTTTTCAGCATTAACGGCAGCGCCTGCTGAAGCGGCAAATTATCCTTTTTGTACAATAAACCCTAACATCGGCATTGTTGATTTGCCGGATTCAAGACTTGATTTTTTGGCGCAAAAATTTGCAACAAAGCGTAAAGTTCCTGCAACGGTTGAATTTGTAGATATTGCGGGGCTTGTAAAAGGTGCGTCAAAAGGCGAGGGACTCGGAAACCAGTTTCTTGCGAATATCCGCGAAGTTGGTGTTATTGCACACGTTGTACGCTGCTTTGAAAATCCCGACATTGTTCATGTAAACAATAAGATAGATCCTGCTGATGACATTGAAACAATCAATATGGAGCTTGCCTTTGCAGATTTGGACACTGTAAACAAGCGCATTGAAAAAGCGGAGCGTTCCAGCCGTGTTATGGGTAAAGAAGAACAGAAAAAAGCGGCTCTTGTTCTGGGTGCGCTCGCAAAGATAAAACCGGTTTTGGAAAACGGCAGACCCGCACGTTCAGTTGAGCTTTCCGATGATGAAAAAGACGCAATCTATGATTGCCACCTTATAACAATGAAGCCTCAGATGTACGTTTGTAACGTAGATGAAGAAGGCGTAAAGAATGGAAACAAATACATTGATGTTGTTAAAAAAATCGCTGACGAAGAAGGTTCTGACGTTGTTGTGATTTGCGGTAAATTCGAAGCGGAACTTGCCGAAATGGGCAGTGTGGAAGAACGCGCTGAATTTTTAGGCGAGCTTGGTCTTAAGGAAAGCGGTCTTGCGGTTCTCGCACGGGCTGCGTATCACCTGATGGGCTTACGTACGTTCCTCACCGCCGGCGAAGATGAATGTCGTGCCTGGACGATTCATGCCGGAGATACTGCGCCGAAAGCCGCCGGTGTTATTCACACTGACTTTGAAAAAGGCTTTATCAAGGCGGAAGTATATACCTTTGATGATCTGGTAAAATACGGTTCTGAGGCGGAAATAAAAGCCGCCGGCAAATACCGCATCGAAGGAAAAGAATACGTTGTTCAGGACGGTGACGTAATATTCTTTAAGTTTAACGTCTGATTTGTTTCTGAAAAATTTAGAATATATTTTTTCAAAAAAAATCTTTGGCTGACTATTCGCCGGTCAAAGATTTTTTTATTGTGTTTGCTTGTTAAAACATATTGTGTTAGCCGTCATTTTTCTATAAAATGTCAGGCAAAAGAGGTTCTTATGGTTGTTGTAGTAAAGAAAAATCCTGATAAAGAGCAGTTTGAAAACTTAACAAATTGGTTAAAAAGTCTTGGTGTTACACTGCATATCAGTGAAGGTGAAAGCAATTTGGTTCTTGGCTTGGTCGGCGATACGTCGTCAGTAGATATTGACCTGATTCGTTCGCTTGCGATTGTTGAAGATGTAAAGCGGATTCAGGAACCGTATAAAAACGCAAATAGAAAATTTCATCCTGAAGACAGTATTATAAAGGTTGCTGATGGTGTTGAATTCGGTGGTGGAACTTTTAATATAATCGCAGGGCCTTGCTCCGTTGAATCTGAAAAACAGGTTGTTGAAATCGCGGAACGTGTTAAAAAAGCCGGTGCAACAATGCTTCGTGGCGGCGCATTCAAGCCGAGAACTTCTCCTTATTCGTTCCAGGGCTTGGGATGCAGTGGCATCGAGCTGCTTATAAAGGCAAAAGAAGCAACCGGTTTACCGATTATTACGGAAATTATGGAGTTTTCGCAGCTTCCGCTTTTTGATGAAGTTGATGTTATTCAGGTCGGTGCACGCAATATGCAGAACTTTGAGCTGCTTAAGGAACTTGGACATACACGCAAACCGATTCTGCTAAAGCGCGGTCTTGCAAACACAATACAGGAATTGTTGATGAGCGCCGAATACATTATGGCCGGCGGAAATGAAAAAGTAATTCTCTGTGAACGAGGAATAAGAACGTTTGAAACAGCTACTCGCAATACGCTGGATGTTTCAGCTGTTCCTGTGCTTAAAAAGCATACACATCTTCCCATTGTTATTGACCCAAGCCATGCCTGCGGTTATTCAAACTATGTAAAACCGCTTGCTCTGGCGGCAACTGCAATCGGCTGTGACGGACTTATGATAGAAGTTCACAATGACCCGCAGCATGCATTATGTGACGGTGCTCAGTCTCTGACGCCCGATGCTTTTGACGATGTTGCAAAAGCATGTTTTGCTCTTCGTCCTTATTCATGCAGGTACTAGGCGGTAATATATGACTATTGGTGTTGTCGGTCTTGGACTTATCGGCGGTTCTGTTTCAAAAGCAATAAAACATTCCACACCTCACACGGTGCTGGGGTATGATATATCAGAGCCGGTCGTCTGCAAAGCCAAGCTTCTTGATGCAATTGACGGCTTTCTCTCGGATGACCGTATTCCCTTGTGCGATATGATTATTATTGCCACATATCCGCAAATCTGTGTTGATTTTCTTGAACAGAAAGCTTCGCTGATAAAAAAAGAAACTATTGTAATGGACTGCTGCGGTATAAAGGACTTTGTCTGTAAAAAACTGTTCCCGCTGGCAAAGAAAAACGGATTCATCTTTATCGGTGCGCATCCTATGGCAGGTATTGAATTCTCCGGTTTTGACAATGCGCAGCACAAGTTATTTTCAAACGCGTCAATCATTCTTACACCCAGTCCGAACACTGATTTGGAAACTTTGCAGCAGGTAAAGAAATTCTGGGGTTCGTTGGGCTTTACCAATTTTGAAATTACAAACCCCGAACGACACGATAAAATCATTGCCTACACATCGCAGCTTGCGCATGTGGTTTCAAGCGCATTCATAAAAAGCAAGACGGCATTGGAACATCTCGGTTTTTCTGCCGGAAGCTACAAGGATATGACCCGTGTTGCGCGCCTTAACGAAAATATGTGGACGGAACTTTTTCTGGAAAATGCGGATAACCTTAGTACGGAGCTTGATGAATTGATCACCAATCTGCAGGAATACAGCAAAGCCTTAAAAAACAGAGATGAAAAAAAACTCAAAGCTCTGCTTAAAGAAGGCAGGGAAGCCAAAGAACTTGCAGACAAAGGTGATATGAGTATATGAGGCGAATTCCGGTAGAAGTACCAGCACACGGTGCAAAACCCTACGATGTAATAATTTCCGGCGGACTTCTTGATGAAGCCGGTAAAATCGCAAAAAACGTGGTAAAACCGTGCAAAGCTCTTATTTTTACAGATAACAACGTTGTTTCCCTTTATGCCGACAGAGTGGAAAAATCACTTGCAGACGAAGGTTTTAAGGTTTTCCGCTTTGTATATGAGTCCGGCGAAGACCGAAAGAATCTTAAGACAGCAGAAGCGGCATTGAATTATCTTACTGAAAATGAATTTACACGAACGGATTTAATTGTTGCGCTTGGCGGTGGAATCAGCGGCGATTTGGCAGGTTTTACAGCTTCAATTTACCTTCGGGGCATAGACTTTATCCAAATACCGACTACACTTCTTGCAATGGTCGATTCATCCGTAGGTGGCAAAACAGGTTGCAATCTTGCCGGTGGAAAGAACCTTGCCGGTGCATTTTATCAGCCGCGCTGCGTAATCTGCGACCCCGATGTTTTGGAAACTCTGCCGTCTGAGCAGTTTGCGTGTGGAGTTGCGGAGGCCGTTAAAACCGGAATTCTTGGAAGTACACAGCTTTTTGACCTGTTCCGCGGAGGACTCCGCAAAAACGATATTCCTGCCGTTATTGAGGAATGTGTTTCCATAAAGGCCCGGATTGTTCAGGAAGATGAAAAAGAAGCCGGAATCCGCAAAGTCCTCAATCTTGGGCATACAGTCGGCCATGCAATTGAAAAAATAAGCTCTTACACCATTCCGCACGGTTATGCCGTAGCAACCGGAATGAGCATAATTGCGCGCGCATGTGCAAAAGAAGGTATCTGTTCTTCCCAAACAGCGCAGGATATTGTTACCGTTCTTAAAGAGAACGGACTTCCGGTTGAAACTTCGTTCTCGGCAGATGAAATTTATTCTGTTGCCGTTTTGGACAAAAAAAGGAAAAACGATGTCATAACCCTTGTGCTGCCGCAAAAAATCGGTTCCTGTCTGCTTAAGGAATATGACGTAAAAGCCGTAAAATCCTTTTTTGAAAAAGGTTTAACCTGAAAATGGATGTTGTAATCTCAAAAAGTAAGTTGTCCGGTCATATTAGCGCAATATCCTCAAAATCTGATGCGCACAGAGCCTTGATTTGCGCCGCTTTGGGCGATAAACCGTGCCTTATTCAGCTTGAAAGTACGTCCGATGATATAGAAACTACCGCAAATGTTTTGTCGGTTCTTGGTGCAGAAATACAACGCGACGGTTTTAATTTTCTGGTGAAACCTGTTTGGAATCATATTCCCGATAAGTGTGTTCTTGACTGTAATGAAAGCGGCTCAACGCTCCGCTTTCTTTTCCCTGTTGCGGCAGCTTTGGTTCATGAAGTTACGTTTACGGGAAAAGGCAGACTGCCGCAAAGACCCATGGAAGAAATTTGTTCCGTAATGCGGCTTAACGGCTGTGAAACAGACAGAAATCTGCTGCCGATTACCACAAAAGGACTGCTGAAAAACGGAACTTTTTCTTTGCCGGGAAACATTAGCTCGCAGTATATTTCGGGATTGTTGTTTGCGCTGCCGCTTTTAAAAGGCAAAAGTGAAATCAGAATAACTTCTGCTTTGGAGTCGTCTTCTTACATAAATCTTACCCTGTATACACTGCGTAATTTCGGTGTGGAACCCGAAAAAACGGACAGCGGTTTTTTGTTCAGCGGTACACAGCGTTATGTTTCTCCTGAAACTTATCAGGTAGAAGGTGACTGGTCAAACAGCGCTTTTTGGTATGCGGCACGCTTTTTGGGTGCAGATATTGCTGTTGATGGTCTTTCTCCGGATTCGCTGCAGGGTGATAAAGCTGTAGTGCAAATTATAGAAAACTTCTCATCTTCAAAAGATTTGACCGTCAGCGCAAAGGAAATACCTGATTTGATACCGGTTTTAGCCGTTGCAGCCTGTCATCGCAGAGTAAAGACGGTTTTTTCGGATTGTCAGCGGCTTCGCTTAAAAGAAAGTAACCGAATTCTTTCAACTTGTGATATGATAAAAGCGTTGGGCGGAAAAGCCGAAGGCACGGAAGACAGTATTTGTGTTTATGGAACCGGAACTCTGACCGGTGGAACGGTGGACAGCGTTAACGACCATAGAATTGTGATGTCTGCCGCCGTAGCCTCTTTGATTTGTAAACAAAATGTAACAATTAAAAATGCGCAGGCTGTGAATAAATCTTATCCGGCTTTTTTTGAGGATTTTAAAAAACTAGGAGGAAACCTGAATGTCATCGATGTTCGGTAACACCGTTAAAATTTCTATTTTCGGACAGTCGCACTCACAGAATATAGGAGTTGTTATTGACGGGATTCCTGCCGGTCATAAAATCAATCTGGAGGAAGTCAATTCCTTTATGCGTCGTCGTGCACCCGGAAACGACTCGGTTTCTACCAAACGCAAGGAAACCGATGAGCCTCATATTCTTTCCGGCTTGGTTGAAGATATAACATGCGGCGCTCCTCTGTGTGCTGTTTTTGACAATTCAAATACACAGTCTTCTGACTATGATTCAATTAGGGATGTTCCCCGTCCTGCACATTCCGATTATCCTGCCTTTGTAAAACACCACGGATTTAACGATGTGCGCGGTGGCGGTCATTTTTCAGGCAGACTTACCGCTCCTCTATGTTTTGCGGGTGCAGTCTGTATTCAACTTTTGCGCGAAAAGAATATTTACATCGGTGCTCACATTTTGGAAATTGCCGGAATACGCGACGAGAGCTTTGATTACGTAAATGTGAATGAAAAAGACTTTGAGCGCATACATGAATCCCCGAAACCGCTTTTAAATCAAACTGTCTGGTCTAAAATGGAAGAAAAGGTTCTGCTGGCGCTTAAAGAGCAGGATTCTGTCGGCGGCATAATTGAATGTGCGGTAACAGGACTCCCTGCAGGTCTCGGTAATCCCATGTTTGATGGTGTTGAAAACCGCATTTCCGCCGCCGTTTTTGCCGTTCCCGCAGTAAAGGGTATTGAGTTTGGAAACGGATTTACGTGCGCCGGACTACGTGGTTCACAAAACAATGATGAGTTTTATTATGACGGCGACGTTGTAAAAACACGGACAAACAATCACGGCGGTATTCTCGGCGGATTAACGTCAGGACTTCCGCTGGTTTTCAGAGCGGCATTCAAACCAACGCCATCCATTGCAAAAGAACAGAATTCTGTAAGTCTTTCAAAAAAAGTCGACACAAAACTCAATATAAAGGGCAGGCACGATCCGTGTGTTGTATTGCGGGCTGTTCCGTGCATAGAGTCAGCGGCGGCAGTATCGTTGTATGATTTGCTGTTGGGAGAGAACAATGAGTAAAAATGAACTGGAAAAACTACGTACACAAATTGACCGCATTGACGATAAGCTTTTGTTGCTGTTTGAAGAAAGAATGAGGACAGCTAAACAAATTGCTGATTATAAAAAAGAAAACAAAATAGAAGTAGTTAATAAGGAAAGGGAAAAAGAAGTAGTTACCCGCCTTTCCGAAAAAGTACCGCAGGAACTTGCCGGTTATGTTCAGAAGCTGTATAAAACGCTGTTTGAATTGAGCCGGGATTATCAGAACGGTTTGATTTTTCAGAAAAAATACGGATTGATAGGACGAAGTATAAATTACAGTTTTTCAAAAGACATACACGGATATTTTGCCGATTATGATTATTCAATTATAAACCTTGAGCCTGAACAGCTTGAAAACTTTTTTGACAGCAAAGAATATGCGGGTTTTAACGTAACGATTCCATACAAAAAAGATGCCTGCAAACTATGCGACAATATATCTCCAAAAGCCGAGAGGATTGGTTGTGTGAATACGGTAATAGCACAGCCGGACGGAACTTTCCGCGGTGACAATACTGACTATGACGGATTCCTTTATCTTTCAAAAAGAGCCGGTGTTGATTTTAAAGGCAAAAAAGTCCTCGTTTTTGGAAACGGAGCAACCAGTTCTACCGTTTGTACCGTTGTAAAAGACCTCGGAGGTCTTATAACTGTTATTTCGCGTACGGGCGAAAACAACTACAGCAATCTTTCCAATTTTTTTGATGCGGAAATAATAATAAACACAACGCCGGTCGGAACATATCCTGAAACCGCAAACCAAATTACGGATTTGAAGAAGTTCCCCAAATGTGAGGCGGTTCTTGATGTTGTTTACAATCCGCTTAAGAGCCGGCTTGTGCAGCAGGCGGAATCTTTGGGAATGAGGGCATCAGGCGGTCTCCCCATGCTGGTTGCGCAGGGCAAACGCGCGTGCGAGCTGTTTACCGGATGCCCGATTGATGATTCAAAAACAGAACAGGTTATCCAAAAAATCTGGCACCAAAAGCAGAACATTGTTCTTGTAGGGATGCCTGGCTGTGGCAAATCTACAATTGCGGAGCTGCTTGCAAAAGAACTTGGCAGGGAAGTTGTTGATACTGATGCGGAAATTGAAAAAATGGAAGGAAAGCCGATTCCGCAGATTTTTGCTGATTTTGGCGAGCCGTATTTCAGGGCAAAGGAAAGCCTTGTTATAAGTACAGTGGCTAAAAAATCAGGAATAATTATATCAACCGGCGGAGGTTCCGTTATTTCTGACACAAACAGACAGAATCTGGGACAGAACGGATTTTTTGTTTTCCTTGAACGGGATTTAAATTCTCTAAGTACAAAAGGCCGCCCGCTTTCCAAAGACATTGAAACGCTAAAGAAAATGTATGCGGAACGCTATCCTTATTACAAGTCAATTGCTGACTTGGTCGTTTCAAACGACGGTAAGCCTGAAACGGCAGCAGGTAAAATTGCGGAGGTTTTCAAATGAAAATACTTGTCATAAACGGTCCGAATCTGAATATGCTGGGAATCCGCGAGCCTGACATATACGGAAAACAAACCTATTCTGACCTTGAAAACTATATAAAGTCCTTCTGTACGGAAAATAACATTGATTGTGAAGTTTTTCAGAGCAACCATGAAGGTGTTTTGGTAGATAAAATTCAGGCAGCGTATAAGGTTTTTGACGGTATTGTCATAAATCCCGCGGCTTATACGCATACAAGCGTTGCGATTCTCGACGCGCTCAAAGCTGTTGCAATTCCTGCTGTAGAAGTGCATTTGTCAAATGTGAACGAAAGGGAAGAATTCCGAAAACTTTCTTATGCAGGAATGGCGTGTAAAAAAACATACGCCGGTTATGGCTTTGAGGGTTATAAAAAGGCGGTAGAGTATTTAACCGAAAACTTCTCAAAAGCCTAGAATCTCGTGTCGGTGTTTTGTTCCTAGAGCTTTTATCGCTTCTTCCAATGACAAACCGGTATGTGATTTCATAAAATCAGCCAAATCAATTGAAAACCGGTTCATCGAAAAGTGCTGGAACACATAAACAGGGTTTTTCTCCGGTTCAGTGCAGTTTTGTACAAGCTTTTCCACATAAGGCGCAAAAATGCCGTTGGGCTTTAGTTCCGAATAACCGACAAGCCATATTTCACAATGGTTGTTGTCTGTGGCAGTTTTATTCAGTTCCTGCTGAAGCCGGCAGGTTCTTTCTGCCATCCACTTTTGGCTTTCCTCCAAAACTGATACGATTGCGTTTTTACCGAGTTTTTTTTCTTCTCTTTGTAAAAAAGCAAGTTCTTTTGTTTTTGCCGTATGTACAGGGGTTTTATTCAGAATAATGACGTTCTTCCTAAAATTAATGCCCAGTTCAGTGTTACGGGCAAAAAAACTTTCGGCTATTTTACCGGACTGTCCTACAAGATACTTACGGTTTTTTTCTAGCTGCTCGTTTTTGCCGGGATTGTCGCCTACCACAATAAGTTTGATTTCGTCTTCTTTTGTTACAGTATCAAGCGCAGTATTATACACAATCGGTGTTTCAAGAGGATATGCCGGAGTATTGTCAGAAGCCGCCGCATTTTTCTGGAGTTCCTGCAAAAGCCCGAATTCGTCTTCATTTTTTAAAAATGATGTCCATTTTTCTATTATATCTTTAAATTCATTTCTGAAGGAGGTAAAAACCTGCCACTGCATATCATCCATAGATTATAATTCCATTAAAAAATAATTAGACTGATTGACTTTCAATGTCAATATCCGAAACCATTCCATCCTTTTTTTGTTGTATTAGTGATATGAGAAGATTTCTTTTTTCTGTAGTTTATTTTTTGTGTTTATCTGTATTTTTTGCTCAAACTCTGGAAGAAACATACGCACAAATAGAAGCGATTCCCGAAGAATACCGGACTGTAATCAATTCTGATTTTGCAAACCTCACTGATGAGCAGCTGTTTGAATATTTTATTGTTTTAAGCGGTGATTACGGCAGAAAAGATGAACTTACCGCTTTCTACAAGGAAAAAGCTGCGGAAGCTGATTATTTGATTGAGGAATCATTTACAAGGACTGAGCTTAAAACTAATTCTGATGACGTTGTATACCGGCTTGCGGATTTTATAAACCAAACCACTCATACCGTATTTTTTAAGGCATACAACAGAATTTGTTTTACAACTTCGGAACTGAAAGATTACAAACGTTATGACTGCGTGAGCGCTTCAATTATGTATTCCATTCTGCTTACGCGGAATAATGTGAAATTTACGCCGGTAGAAACAACCGACCATGTTCTTGTAAAAGTTGATCTTTCCAACAAGTCGGTGGACGTTGAAACAACCAATTATTATGGTTTTGATCCGGGAACAAAAAAAGAATTCAAGGCAAATTTCAGCAAAACGACCGGCTTTACTTATGTTAATGCGCAAAAATATCATCTTCGTCGTGATATTGATACCAAGCAAATGTTTTCGCTTGTTCTGCAGAACAGGATTTCATTGCTGACGCAGCGAAGAAACTATATGGAAGCCGCGCAACTTGCTTACATGTATAAACTCATGCGTGGTGATGAAGAAGGCGACAAAAGCTATAATTCCGCATTGTACAACTTGGCGGGTTATTTGTCCGCTGAGAACAATAAAAAGAATGAATTTGAAGAATCTCTGCGCTGGATTCAGATTTGTCCCGAAAACCAAAACAAGCATGCGTTGTTGAACAACGTTCTGCTTTCGATTGCAAATTATGCAGAAAAAACTGGCGATTACAAACAGGGATTTGCAAACCTTGAACTTGCATTGAATTATGGCTGGACGCAAACAACTCCCGAATATGTTCGCTTCCGCAGGATGCTTGTAAATAATAGTGTTGCAGGATTCATAAAAAAACAGTCTTTTAATGAAGCACATACTTTGATTGCGGCGGAACGTGAAGCAAAGATTGTTCCTGCTGCGGATTTGAACAAGATGCTCAAGAGTGTTACCACAAGCGAATGTGGTCTGCTGTATCAGAAAAAGAACTACGAAGAAGCCATACTGAAAACCGCTGAATGTCTTAAACTGATGCCGAATGATCAGGTTCTGATAAACAATCTCAAGGTATTTTTTATTGACTATGTTGAAGAATTAAAAACTTCAGATCCTGAAAAGGCTGCCCAAATCATTGCCGAAGCAAGAAAGCGATTTCCCTCGGACAAGGCTTTTTTGCAGATGATTACGGACTGATAAAAGCGGTTGAAAAAATATGCTTTTGTATTTATGATACTATGATGTCGAAAATGAATTTGCTTTCCCCCTATGTGTCGGAAAAAGTTTGGGGATACGAAAACTGGATAGTTTCTAATATTGAGAATAAAGAATCAACATATACAATTGATGAAAAAGAATATCCCGTAAGTACAATAACAGGAGGAAAGTACCCTCTTCTTATAAAGCTGATACAAACATATGAGAATCTCTCTGTTCAGGTTCATCCTGACGATGAATATGCGCTGAAAAACGAAAATTCCGTAGGCAAAACCGAGTGTTGGTACATTCTCGATGCCAAACCTGGAACACAGCTGATAACGGGTTTAAAGGATATACTTGATGTGGAAGCTTTGAAAAAAGCGATTCACGATGACACTATCGAAGATTATCTGTTTGAAACACCGGTAAAAAAAGGCGATTTGATTTTTATTCCCGCAGGAACCGTACATGCAATAAAAGGCGGCTTGAGAATCCTCGAAGTCCAGCAGTCCTGTGACATCACGTACAGACTGTATGATTGGAAGCGCAACCGTGAAGTTCACGTAAAAAAATGCCTTGATGTTATAAAACCAACACATTCCGTTCCGGTAAACGATTTTAACAGTGTCTTTTCCTGTGATTATTTTAGGATAGAAAAAATAAATATCAGTGGAAAGGCAACAATAAAAACCAATCCTCAAAATTTTACTGCAATCTTTGTTGTTTCCGGTGATGTTACATTAACAACTGCGGACCAGCAGCTTTCTGCGCAAAAAGAATCACTGGTCTTTCTGCATCCTGATATGTCTGTTTCCTGTATATGTAACGGAAAATCCAAAAAAGCCGAATTGGTTGTAATAAACGTAGCTTAAGTTGCATTTTTCAGTTTTTGATGATTTTCCGGTGACCACCTTTGCGCGGACCCACAAATTCTATTTTGCCTAGCCAGCTTAGAATTTTAACCCAAACAGCTGGAAATTTTTGAGCAAATAATTAAATCTTATTTACCGCAAACGGGCGAATTGAGAATGTTGATTTTGACGGAGAAATAATTAGAGGTTTGTGTTTTATTTCAGGGAAAAACAGACTTACAGGAAAAACTCGTCGGAGCAAAAGATATTGTAACAATATAATTCTATGTAGCTATTGAACGACCTTCCGTTTCGGCAGGTGATACCTTTGTAAATATATAGAATTCTATCAATATTAAAGAATCAGGTATAACAGGAATTTTTGCAGGCAGCGTTGAATCAGTATTTAAAATTACAGAATCATCGTTAGATGAATATATAACTGACTAAGTGTTGTATGAATTAGATATTTCATCGTGTTCTGGTTATCCGGGTTTAGTCTGTACAAACTGGAAGATTAATGATGGTCACAAAGCTGAGGCAGCCGGACAGTCGTAGTGATTCTTTTATAACAATGATGTTTCATTTGACGGAACGCAGAACTACACTTACAATGAAAATGCAGAGTTTGTAGGTAAAAAGGATTTTGAAGGTAATATGACCGCAGTATCCTATGACACACGGACGCGTACAAAGAAAACCTCATACACCGACGGAATCATTCATCGAGTTTTACAATAAGGAACGTCCCAAGGAACGGCTCGGCTGGCTGAGTCCTGTCCGGTTCAGGATGAGCCTGAAAGATGTGTGACACGGAAGGTGCAGTCATCTGCAGGGCTGTATCAAAAATAAAGCGGTTTATTTTATTACTGTGCCAGGTATAATGCAGTGGTAAATCATAACTGTTCCCGTATGGGAGCAGACTCTAAATATAGTGTGTCACTTTTCATTCTGTTCTTTTTTTTATTTTTTGTGTAATTATTTGTGTGCATATCATCCTCATAACATATTCCATTGAGACTCAATGGAATCCTTGCATTGAGTGTCGATGACGACCGTCATTTAGCGTCAATGACGAGAGGCATTGAGCTTCAATGGATCCATATAAAATAAGGTTTTTTAATTTCGCTGATAAATTTATAGAAAATTATCAACTTTTTCCTCCTAAACCGCGCAGAATTTGCTTTTTAAAACAATATATAATAATATGAAAGCAACAAGCAAATTTTTAAGCGAGGAAGAATACCTCGCACAGATGAAAACGGGCGCGCTGCTTAATCCGCGCATAGATTCAACTTTCAAGGCTCTTTTCACTCAGCCTACGGAAGAATCGCGGAATGCGCTCCATTCGTTCCTTGAAGCAGCCACGGAACGGAAGATCAGGAGTGTGGAACTTACGGCGAATGAGGCACCTGAGGCATTTGTAGGACAACGCGGTGTAAGCTATGACATTCTGTGTATCTTTGATGACGGTCAGCCGGCGAATCTTGAGATGATGGCGTTCAACCAGAAGTACGACTACGGTAAGAGGGCTGAATATCAGGTTGCCAGGCTTGAGACAACGTATCTCAGGAAAGGCGACACATGGGAAAAAGCTCCGAAGGTTTACCAGATAACGGTGCTGGATTTCGTATACGACAAAACAAGCAACGAACCTGTGAGCCGGTATGCGATGAGGACAAAGGACAACAGGACGCTGTCCGATAATCTGAACGTCATATTTATCGAGCTTCCCAAAGCCATCGGACTTGAAGACAGAATAGGACAGAACACGGCTCTGGAAAACTGGGCAATATTCCTGAAGGATGCTGACAATCCCGAAAAGACAGGGGTTATCAAAAAACTGACCGAGATGGAGGCAGGACTTATGAATGCGAAACAATCACTTTCTTCGATAAGCGAGAACCAGGACTTGTGGGTGGCGCAGTACCGGCAGGAAATAATGGAACGTGACTATAACTCCAGTATGAGTGCTGCCAAATCAGAAGGTATAGCCATCGGAGAAGAACGCGGCCGTTCAGAAGCCAAGCTTGAGGCGGCACGGAACTTTCTCAGAGAAAATGTACCAGAAGAAGTGATTGCTCGTTGTACCGGATTGCCTCTTGATACAGTAAAACAGCTTTCGAAAAATTAGCAGTACTCATATTATACCTCCTCTGATTTTTTAAAATGATCTGCGCTAATATTAAAATACTATGGTATAATTAGTTTTAATGAAAGTTGTCATTGTTGAAGATGAGTTCAGAATTCGCGAAGGTCTTGAAAAACTGACTGCAAAACTCAGTGATGAGTATGAAATTGCGGGAACGGCAGAAAATGGGATTCTGGGAATTGAACTTATCCGTAGGACAAAACCTGATATTGTTATTACCGATATCCGTATGCCTGAAATGGACGGTCTTGAAATGCTTACTCAGATAGCTCAGGAAAAACTGCCTGTTAAAGTTATTGTTCTGAGTGCCTATTCTGAATTTGATTATGCTCGCCGTGCTATGAAACTTGGCGTTACTGAGTATCTGTTAAAACCACTTTCGTATACAGATTTTGCCCAGGCCATGAAAACTGTCACAGCCCAGGCGTTGGCGGAAAAGCAGCGCAAGCCAGCTCAAATAGGCACATTGACACAGATGTTTTCTGATATTCTGAACCGGCGGATTGAGCTTTCTGACGACATTATCAGCTATCTTTCCAATACCTATGGAGTTGAAAAAGACGGACGCTTTATACTGGTGTGTCTGTATCTTGGAACTGAATATCAACATAAAGAAAATCGTGCCCGTATTCTCTTTAAGCATATACTTTCATCGTATCAGAGTACAGAAGAGTTGAAATATTGTTTTGCCGAGTGCGAATCGAAACAAGCTGTAACAGCAGTCATATACAAGTATATGGTGTATGAATACCTTGAAAACTGGATTTCGTTGCAGGTGTCTAAAACACCGCCTCCAGGGGCTTCTATCGGTATGATACAGGTCAATGACCTGGAAAATCTTGCATCTGGTTTCGACGAGCTATATCCGTATATGGACTGGAACCTTTCTTTCAGCAGCTGTCGCCTTATTTCCTATCCTGCTATTACTGCTGTACAGACAGATTCTTGTATCTACCCAATTCTGCTTGATTCCAAAGTTAAAAATGCTGTGGCAGAGGGGCAGTGGAATCTTGTCAGGGAGATTACCGCAGACTTTCACCGGTGTTTCCGCAATGGCCGTTTGTATGTTCCTAGGGAAATAAAAGAATGCTATGTGCGGTTTTTGTGGGTAGTAATCGCTATGGCGAAAGAAGTCGGTAATGCCGGCACAAAAAATGTTGAACAGCAGCAGCTTTTGAACTGGATAATGAATGCAAAAGTACCTGAAGAATTGGAGTCTGCCGCTGAACATCTGTATACAACGCTTGAAGGTGCTGCCGCAGATGAAGATATGCACCTTATCATAAAAAAAGCGAAACGATTTGTTCTTGAAAATTACAGGCAGGGCGTTACGCTTGAAACTATAGGTGACAAACTGAATGTAACACCTGAGTATCTGGGAACCTTGTTCAAACGAGAGACAGGTGTATCATTTTCGAATTTTCTGAAAAAAGTCCGCATTGACCGGGCTAAAGAACTGTTGGCTACCACAAACATGAAGACCTACGAAATTTGTGAGGCAGCGGGATACACAGATACCAAGTACTTTTCAAAGGTTTTCCGTGAAGTTACCGGCATGCTGCCACGTGATTACCGGAATACAATTAAATAACTGACTGATATTAGCTTTATCCCCCTTTTTAA
>DBWK01000066.1:0-2920 GCA_002308875.1 Treponema sp. UBA1240 | reverse complement strand
ATAAAACTGTCACAGAAAGTATTCAACAATAGGGAGAATAGTATGAAAGAAATCTTGAATCCTGCCGCAAGACGCCAACAGATTGGTTTTCTGTTTGTTCTACCGGCAATTTTGTATATGCTTGTCTTTGTCGGATATCCGATAATCAGCAATTTAGTTTTAAGTATGCAGAATGTGACTGTTCGCAATCTGGTGAGAGGTAAGAAACTGCTCATCGGACTGGATAATTACAAAACTTTATGTAAAGATCCTGTTTTCTGGAAGGCTCTTAAAAACACACTGGTGTTTACGGTTTGCTGTCTTGTTGTTCAGTTTATTATAGGATTCGCTCTGGCGCTTTTTTTCAATAAAAAATTTAAGTTTGCAAAGCCTGTTCGTGGTCTGCTTATGATTCCGTGGATGATTCCTATGACTATCACCGGACTTATGTTTAAGTTTATGTTCTCGACAAAAGTCGGTATTGTGAACTATTTCCTTGAAACGCTGGGGTTTATTTCTTCTAACATTGAATGGCTTACCAGTCCGAATACTGCTATGGTGGCAGTTATCATAACCAATATCTGGATAGGAATTCCGTTCAATATGATTCTTATTTCAACAGGATTAACTTCTATACCTGAAGAATTATATGAAAGTGCCGCTATAGACGGGGCAAATACTGTTCAGTGTTTTTTCAGGATTACACTTCCCATGATGCGTTCTACGATTGAGTCTATTCTTGTTCTCGGCTTTATTTATACATTCAAAGTATATGATCTGGTTTGGGTTATGACGAGTGGTGGTCCGGTAAATGCAACGCATCTTATGTCAACGTACTCGTACAAGCTTTCGTTTGAAAAATTCCAGTACAGTCTGGGTTCTGCGGTTGCTAATGTACTATTGGTCGTTTTGCTTATTGTGGGTGTTTTATATCTGAAAATTACTATGAAGGGGGAAGAATCAAATGAAAGATAAAACAACAGTTATTAAAAAGCTTGAAGCGCTTGCAAAGGAAAAGAATGTCTGGATGTGCGTTATTTCTGTGTTTATTCTGTTTTTAATGCTGTTTCCTATTCTTTGGATGTTGAATACCTCTCTTAAAACAGAGACTGAAATATTCCAGTATCCACCCACATTCTATCCTCATGAGCTGAATAAAAAGTCCTATGCGGCCCAGGTGGAAACAGGTGACTTTAACATGTTCAAGTCTTTCGGAAACAGCATGATTATCTCTTTCGGAGCCATGTTCATTGCTGTTTTGCTCGCAGTTCCGGGAGCGTATGCCATAGGAAGGTACCGCTTCAGAGGTCGGAAAGTTGTCCTCCTAGGTTTTCTGGTCACTCAAATGTTGCCGGTATCGGTTCTCCTGACTCCTATGTTCATTATGTTCAAGAAAATGCATCTGTATAACACCTGGGGTGCCGCGATTTTTGCGGATGCAACAATCGGCATTCCATTTTCGATTCTTATTTTGAAAAATTACTTTGCGTCTATCCCTAAAGAAATGGAAGAAGCAGCTTGTATTGACGGCTGTAGTATATTCGGGGCTTTTATCAGAGTACTTGTTCCTGTGGCTGTTCCAGGTATTGTAGTCTGTGCTATTTTTTCATTTCTGTACGCATGGGGTGACCTTGCCTATGGAATGACTTTTATTCTTGATCAACCTATGAGACCTATAACTGCGGGTATTTTCAATTTCATGGGACAGTACGGAACAAAGTGGAGTTATCTTTCTGCGTTCGCCATAGTAACTATTATTCCTGTAGCAATTATTTTTATTTTTATGCAAAAATATATTATTGCCGGTATGACGAGTGGTGCCGTAAAAGGGTAAAAAATGATACAATAGGAAACATGAATCGCGGAACACGGAAAAAATTGGGTCTCAGACTGAAACTGCTGGTTTATTTCGGTATACTTACCAGTGTTCAGGTTCTGGTATTGCTTGCTTATTCTGCTATTCATGTTTCAACAATACTACATAAAAATACCAGTCAGCTGACAGAAATAAATCTGGCGCAGACAGCTGCCAATCTTGATTTACGCACTCAGTCATATAAGGATTTAATCTACCAGATATGGACTGGAGATGATTTTGTCTCCTGGCTTGATGCAATAAATGCGGATACGAATATTTCTGTTGTAACAAACCAGATGCGGCGTCAGATGCGGACAATTCTTAATTCAAAAGAGTATATCCGGTCAATTACCATAATCAGCGCGAACGGCAAGGTTATAACATATGACACTCTGACGCCGGCGACCTACGAAAATTCATGGTTGGGAAATTTCAGCCTGTCTCAAGATGAACTGTATTCGCTTGTTTCGCAGGATAATGTCATGCATCTGTTTCCGACAGAATATGCGACAACTTTCACGAACGAAGACCAGTATTTGTTCCATATTGGCCACCGCATAATCGACTGGAAAAAACTCGACAAGCAGTGCGGTATTGTTATTCTTTCACTGGATGAACAATTGCTTTCTGATATTATTGAGCTTGAAAGTATATCTGAAGAAGACTATGCTCTACTGACCGGAGAAGACGGAAGAATTATTTCTGCACAGGATAAATCAACTATAGGTTCTGTTTTCAGACAGGAAGAAATTCCATCTGCATATTCCGTCTATTCCTACACGCATGATGACCTTGGCTGGACTATCTTTCAGGTAAAAAATGAAACCCAAAACAAGAAAGTTATTACCCAGAATATCCTTATTTCAGGCAGTATCAGCTTAGGAAGTCTTTTGATAACACTGCTGTTTATCTGGAATATTTCCGGTCAGCTGACTCATTCTATACGCACTGTTGTGCAGGGAATGCGCAGGACTCGTACCGGCAGTCTGCCTGAACCACTCAACACTACAAAAGATATGTCGCCTGAAATAGTCAGTATAGTAAGTCAGTATAACAGGACAATTGACCGTCTTGAACAGGCTA
>DBWK01000055.1:27714-30730 GCA_002308875.1 Treponema sp. UBA1240 | reverse complement strand
CCATTCTGGTTGTAGTATGTGTCAGACGGAGCTCCGTCATATACACCATAGTTAGGAAGTGAATAGATGTGTTCTTTAGTAATGTTACCGTTTGCATCTTTTTCAGAATCCTGGTCAATCATTTTTTTCCAAGCAGAAGCATAGTGCTTCATCAAGTTCGGAGCATATTTTTCTACAAGAGGCTTGAGGTCACGAAGACATCCAGCACCTTGGAATTTCTCTGAGTCTACTTCTACGAGGTCAGGAAGATCTCCAGAAGCAATAAGCAAACCGATTTTCTGGTCTTTATCACCAACCAGAATATCCCAGTTGAATGTTACACCGAATTTTTCTTCAATCCACTTGTAGGTTTTGTTGTCTGCAGGTGGCTGCTCTCTCTGCTGAATTGTAAATACAGAAATATTCAGGGCTTCTTTTTTTCCTGATTTTCCACCTTTACATCCAACCAAGGCGAATACCAAAATTGCCATCATGGCAACAAGGGTAATTTTTTTCATTTTTTATCCTCCAAAATGTCTTGTCACTTTTATAATGACTTTATTTAGTGTGTATCATCATAATAAATAAAAAAATAGGGAATTTACCCTAAGTGGTCGCCGTAACGAAGCAATTTTTGGCAGAGAAAATCAGTATTTGGAAAGATAGCGGTCAATTTCCCACTGGCTGACACGCGTTTTGTACTCGTGCCATTCGATTTCCTTGGCTTCGATGTATTTTTCGAGCACATGCTGTCCAAGTGTAGCGCAGACAAGTTCGTCCTTTTTAAGTTCTATAAGCGCTTCTTCCAGTGATTCCGGCAGAGAACCGATTTTGAGCCGTTTACGCTGTGCGGGTGTCATTGCGTAGATGTTACCGTCAATAGCAGGTGGCGGCGTAAGGTTGCGCTTTACTCCGTCAAGACCGGCGGCAATTGTTACAGCCAGTGCAAGGTATGGGTTTGCACTCGGGTCGGCGGAACGCAGTTCTATGCGGGTTCCCTTTCCGCGTGCTGCAGGCACGCGTATAAGCGGGCTGCGGTTCTGTGCTGACCAGGCTATATAAACAGGGGCTTCAAATTCAGGCACAAGGCGCTTGTATGAATTTACAAGCGGGTTTGTAATTGCGGTAATACCTTTTATGTGTTCCATAACTCCGGCAATAAAGCTGTATGCTTCTTTGCTCAAGCCGAGACTGTCCTTTTCATCGCAGAAAACGTTTTTACCATCCTTTGACATGGAAAGATTAAGGTGCATACCGCTGCCCGCAATACCGAATATGGGCTTGGGCATAAACGTTGCGTGCAAACCGTATTTGTAGGCGATTGTCTTTACAACCAGCTTGAATGTTATTACTCTGTCGGCGGTTGTAAGCGCATCGCCGTACTTAAAGTCAATTTCATGCTGTCCGCGCGCACACTCGTGGTGTGAGGCTTCTATCTCAAAACCCATTTTTTCCAAAGTACGCACAATGTCGCGGCGAACATCTTCGCCCGGATCCACCGGCCCCATATCAAAATAGCCCGCATCATCAAAAGTCTTGAGAGTAGGCTTGCCTTTTTCATCATTGCGGAACAAAAAGAACTCACATTCCGGTCCTACGTTAAAGCAGTAGCCCAGTTTCGCGGCTTCATCCAGAACGTTTTTAAGAACCTGTCTCGGCGAACCGTTAAAAGGCGTTCCGTCCGGTTTGTAAACATCGCAAATGAGACGTGCAACGGAATCGGGAGCTTTTCGCCACGGGAACGGAACAAAACTGTTCAAATCGGGATGCAGCTTCATATCTGATTCTTCTATGCGGACAAAGCCTTCTATAGAAGAACCGTCAAACATGCACTGATTGTCCAGCGCTTTTTCAAGCTGACTTGAGGTAATCGCTACATTTTTGAGTGAACCGAGAATATCCGTGAACTGAAGCCGTATAAAACGGATTTCATTTTCTTTTACGTATTTAAGAATGTCGTTTTTTGTGTAGGTTTGCATAAAACACTATACCCACATTTTGCAGGATTGTGCAATATCATTAAGTATTCTATCATAGGCGTATGAATATTGTTTCAATAAATGACGTTTCCAAAAACGTAAAGGAAACTCCGCTTTTTACCGGCGTAAGCTTTGGCATTGACGAAGGCGAACGGATCGGTTTTGTAGGTCCTAACGGCTGCGGAAAATCCACGTTTTTGCGCCTGCTGCTCAACGAGGAACCGACAGACAGCGGTTCTATAGCCCTCAGCCGGGATTTAACAGTAGACATTCTTGAACAACGTCCTGCTTTTGATGCGAACACCACCATAAAAAGCTTCTTATACGAGGGAAGAGCTCCGCTTTTAAAACTTGTCGCGGAATATGAGGCATGCCTGCACGAGGTTTCATCGTCAAAAACTGAGAACAAAGCTCTTCAACAAAAACTCACAAAACTAACCCAGCAGATGGAAGAACAAAACGGATTTGCGCTGGAACACACATACGAGTCACTTCTTTCAGAACTCGGAATGGATAAATATTTGGATAATCTTATGAGTACACTGTCAGGCGGAATGGTAAAAAAAGCTGCGCTGGCAAGGGTTTTTGCATCGCATCCCAAACTGCTTCTGCTTGATGAGCCGACAAACCACCTTGATATTGAAACAATAGAATGGCTGGAAAAAAAGCTTTTATCGTACTCCGGCACATTCATTCTTGTAACGCATGACCGCTGGTTTCTTGATTCGGTATGTAACGTGATGCTGGACATTGACCGCTGTAAAATCAATAAATATGAAGGAAACTTTTCTATATATTTAAGGCGTAAAAAAGAACGTGCCGAAGAAGAAGCCCGCCACGACGCAAGACGCGAAGCAATTCTTACTGTAGAACTTGAATGGCTCAAACGCGGACCAAAAGCGCGCGCACTAAAAGATTCGCACAGAAAAGCACGGATTCAGGCAATGCTTGATGAGCGTCACGCAAAGCAGACACAGATGGAAGAATTTTCAGCCGTAAGCCACAGGCTGGGCAGCAAAGTTCTTAACCTGAAAAATGTTTGCAAAAGCTGGGAAAAC
>DBWK01000055.1:0-27659 GCA_002308875.1 Treponema sp. UBA1240 | reverse complement strand
CTCGATATGATTGCAGGCAGAACCCCGGTTTCGTCTGGCGAAGCGGACTGCGGAGTAAACACCGTATTCGGCTACTTTGACCAGACTGCAAAGTTCGTGGACAGGGAACTCACCGTTCTTGAATATATGCGGAACATCGCACGGCACGTAAAACTAAAGGACGGAACAATGTGTTCCATTGAACAGTTTTTGGAAAAATTCCTGTTTCCACAGGAAATGTTCAATCAAAAGCTTTCTTATTTATCAGGCGGAGAATTGCGACGGCTCCAGCTAATTCAGATTCTCGCGGCAGCACCGAATTTTTTGTTGTTCGATGAACCTACAAACGATTTTGACATTCAGACAATCAGCATACTGGAAGATTTTTTAAAGGACTTTGACGGCTGTATTCTTGCGGTTTCGCACGACCGGGCCTTTTTGGATTCCGTTACGGACTTTTTGTTTGTGTTTGACGGGAACGGAAATATCTCATACTTTACAGGGGGTTATGCAGATTACCGCGAATACTTAAGCCAAAAAGAATCAGCACCATCCGCAAAAGAAAAAAAGCCTGAAGCTGACAAAGGTAAAAAAAGTTCTGCCCCGCAAAAGGAAGAAAAAAAGCGCCTTACATTCAAAGAAAAACAGGAATTTGACGGACTTTTGGATGTTATTTCCACGCTGGAAGAAGAAAAAGCAGAACTTGAGGCGTTTTTTTCAAGCCCACAGGCAGCTTCAAGCGGTGCGGCAATAGGCGAAAAGCAGAAACGATATGAGGCGGTTCTTGCCCTTATTCAGGAAAAAACTAAACGTTGGGAGTATCTGGCAGAGTTTTCTGTGTGATTAGAAAACTTTTTGTGAACTTTCCACTTGAGTGGTTCTTAATGTTGTTCTATACTATAAATATGAAAAAAACAACTATCATTGCAGGAAAAGACTTTCCGGCAGGTAATACATATTCAAATATTGCTCTGGAAAACGAAAGAGACGTTATAATCACAACAACTCCCGGGGTTCAGACAGATACATCAATACTAAAAGCCGATTCCATAGCATGGAATCGCTCTTCTCCCATTTCAGCGCGCACAGTTATGATGAAAGCTGAAAACAAATACAAAAAGCTTGACGAACTTCTGCTTATATTTGACGGACCGTTTTTTGCGGCACAGTATGTTTCCAATGATATTGAAGGTTTTTCACGAACTATTGACGACTTGATTCTAGGATACTGCTATCTTGCAGCGGAAGCCGCCGCAAAGTACGAAAAGCAGGGATTTGGACGGCTTGTTTTTATACTCAAATACACAGGCACAGGCGCCAATCCCATTAAATCGGCGGCGGATCTGCATCCGGCAAGTATTCCGCTTGCAATAGCACAGGACGCATTCATTGCTCTTGCCGAGAATTTTGCCGCACGCTTTGAAGCAAGCAAGCAGGTTTTTACAACGCTTGTCCGTGCCGACACAAACACCGACAATGAAACAGCAAGCTGGCTGTTTCCATTCCTTTCGGAAATTCAAGTACGCAGAACATCAGGCTGGCTAAAAGTCGGTACAAAACCAGGCGGAGTATTCTCTTTCCTTAAGAACTAACATTATGCCCAACTTTATTACAAATTTTCTGCACTTTATTACATCTTCGGAACTCACGCTGCCAGTTATGCTTATGCGTTTGGTATGCAGCGTTCTTGCCGGTTTTTTTCTCGGTTTGGAGCGCAAACTTCATCTGCAGAACGGAGTTTTACGTACACATGTACTAATCAGCGGCTCATCCTGTATGCTTATGATAATTTCAATCTACGTGCCGCAAACATATGCAACCGGCGATCCTTCAAGAATTGCCGCGCAGATTGTATCAGGTATCGGCTTTTTAGGCGGCGGCGCAATTCTGCGGCAAGGCTTGAACATAAAAGGTTTGAACACTGCGGCTACAATCTGGGTAGCGGCTGCCATCGGTATGGCAACCGGTGCGGGTCTTATTCCGCTTGCGGTTGTTGCGCTGGTTATCTGTCTGATTATAATGTTTCTGCTGGTTAAATTTGAACAGCGCTATTTTCCTGCCGAGCAGGTAAAACATCTGGAACTTGTATTCAAAAACTGCAGAATTGACTTGATAAAGCTTAAAAACGAACTCGGCAGCAGAGGTATAATCATAACAAACACCGACTTTTCGGAAGAAATTGATGCGGACAGATTTCACATTACGTTCACGGTAAAAGTTCCCAACAACATCGACACAATCGACCTTACTGATAATTTAAAGAGTATTGGAAAACTGTTAAAAATACAGATGAAAGACTAAAAACACTAATATCCGTTTTTTTAATTCCGATAATTGGAAAGTGAACTTTCACATTTTTTCGGAGTTAATAATGGATAAACAAAATAAACTGGGCATTTTTTTCGGAGTACTTTTTGAACTTGCCGCTGTGTATTTTCTTGCGGCACTTATGCTGCAATTTTTTGTACCGGCAGAAAATCAAAGTCCTGTTTTTAATATAGGCGTTATTCTTTACAGCGTATACGGTTACTCTTCATTAGTAATTCCCGTTTTGATGTGTGCAGCGGGTGTTATTCTTTTATGCGGTAAAGCTTCGTTAAGATGGGCAATTTATTTTTTGTGTTCAATTTTTCCTTTTATTACAATCTGCCTGTCCGAAAAAGCAGCAAAGTTTATTTATACAACTGACGGAACGGTTTTTGCCGGCATAAAAGCAGGTGCAGCACTTGTTATTTGCGCTCTGCTTGTTGCCATTGAATACATACTTATAGGTATGCTTGCCGATTTTATCATTACAGCCGCCGCAAAGCGCGAAATCCAGCGTAAAAAAGAAGACGACGAAGAAATTATAACCGCGTTTACTCCGCGAGCCCCCGAAAAAACTACCGAAGAATCAAACACCGAAGACATAACTCCTAAAGCAGAAGAAGAAACTTTCACAACCGAAAAAGAATCGGAAAACGCTGGCGAAAGCAACAAAGAAGAAAGAAGCGGTTTTCAAATTCCCAAATACATTCCTTATGGCGAACAGATTGCAAAAAAGACGGCAAATTGGAAAAACTACGCATCTGTAGGCGATTATATACGCAAAAACATAACCGGCGAAGTAAAGACCGAAACTCCCGCGGTAGAGCAACAGAACGAACCGGTATACATTACTTTTCAGCAGATGATGGTACCTGATATGAAGCTTTCTGAAATAAAGGAAACAAAAGAACCGGAAGAAATCACAGCAAACGACACAGCTTTTGAAGAACCTTCCGTCGAACCTGAAAATGAAAATGCAAACAACTACTTTGTTATAAAGAATTTCACGGAAGAAGAATCCGCCGCTGATGAAACAAATGTTGACGAACCTATTTCAGACGACCTTATAAGCAAGGACGAAGCCGCTTTTCTTTCAGATCCGTTCGGCGATTCTTATGATGAAGCATTTGACAAACCCTTTGATGAATCCGATGAAATCCTGTTTGATTCAGCACAAACAAACACAGCAAGCCCTGTTCAGGACCATAATATTGACGTATACACAGCCGAATCCGACGAACAGCCGGAAGAAGCCTTGAACAGTACCGAATCCGAAAGTGAACCCGCCATACAGGAAAGCCATATTCCCGATTTTCCGGCAACACCGGCTATAAACCAGCACGAGGTAATAAGCGCTAACGAATTTGAAGCCATAACAGCCCATGACGGCAGCACAATTCCACAGACCGAAAACAGCGAAGAAACAGAATTTTCATTAAAAGCTCCCGAATTTTTTGAAGATGAAGAAATTCCACAAACGCTCGAAATGAGTGACGAAGATTCCGCTGACGAAGATTTGCAGGATGATTATTACACAGATGAAACACAATACGATGATGAAGTTCCTTTTTCAATAAATGATGAGACGGAAGAACAAATTCCCAGTATTCTGCCGGAAGAAAAAGCCGCAGACGAAACAGAAACTGCCGCCGAAGCCGATGAAACTGACACAGTTTATGATGAAACGGACGAGCAGGAAATAAGCGTAAAACTGCCCGAAGCAGAAGACAACGAGGACGAAACCACTCCAGAAACAAACATTGCGCCGACAACAAAATACCAGATTCCTACAGAAAACATTCTCCGCTCCTACCCCGACGGCCAATACTGGATTATTGACGCGGAAACACAGCACGCGGCTGAACTTTTAAAGGAAACTCTTTCCGAATTTAAGATTGAAGCTGATGTAACAGGAATCCGTAAAGGTCCTGTTGTTACAATGTTCGAGATTCTGCCTGCACCGGGTGTAAAACTTAACAAGATTGTAGCCCTTCAGGATAACATTGCACTGCGCCTTGCCGCTTCGAGCGTACGTATTGTTGCACCGATTCCCGGAAAACACGCTGTAGGTATTGAAGTTCCGAACAAACAGCGAGCGATTGTAAGCTTTAAGGAAATTATCGAAAGCAATTCCGAAAGTTTCAGCAAAATGCAGATACCCGTAATTCTCGGTAAAGATATTACAGGCGGAGCACAGATAATAGACCTTGCAGCAACACCTCACCTTTTGATAGCGGGTTCAACCGGCTCAGGAAAATCAGTCTGTGTAAACACAATGATTCTTTCTATCCTGTACAAGCGCTCGCCTGATCAGGTAAAGCTGATTTTAATAGACCCAAAAATTGTTGAATTAAAGCTTTACAACGACATTCCGCACCTGCTTACTCCTGTTATTACAGAACCTAAAAAAGCTTTTCAGGCTCTCCAGTACTGTCTTTGCGAAATGGAACGCCGCTACGCACTTCTTGACCACATGGGCGTACGCGACATAAAGAGCTACAACAAACGCATAGAAGAACGGAATTTCTGCAACGAAAAGCTGCCTTATATCGTTATCGTAATTGACGAATTTGCGGATTTGATGGCAACAACCGGAAAAGAACTTGAATCTACGGTTGCCCGCCTTGCAGCAATGAGCCGTGCGGTAGGTATTCACATTGTGCTTGCTACACAGCGTCCGTCAATTGACGTTATTACAGGACTCATAAAGGCAAACATTCCTTCGAGAATCGCATTTATGGTTGCTTCTAAAATGGACAGCCGCATTATTATAGACCAGGTTGGTGCTGAAAAACTTCTCGGCAAAGGCGACATGCTCTACGCGTCAGCTGTAGACCCGTTCCCTGTCCGCATTCAGGGAACATTTGTCTCCGAAGACGAAGTTGAAAACGTTGTTGAGTGCGTAAAACAATTCGGTGAACCCGAATACATTGATGAAGAGATTTTCTTTGACGAAGAGGAAGAAGAAAGCGAACCAACCCTGTTTACGGACGGTGAAGACCCGCTTTATGAAAAAGCACTTGATATAGTTATACAGGCCGGAAAAGCTTCTGCCTCATACATTCAGCGCAGATTAAAAATCGGCTACAACAGAGCCGCACGGCTTGTGGAAGAAATGGAAGAACGTGGTATTGTAGGACCTGCGAACGGCTCTAAACCACGCGATATAATTCACATGCCAAGTCGTCCGCTCCAGTCTGTAACATCAGATGTAGAAGTGTAGGTTGCGGTGTTCAACCTTGTGTTCCATCAGCGCTATGGCATATGTACCGAAGAATGCCGTTGCGGCGTCAATAACCGCGGCGGCGGAACACAAAAAGAACATTACCGGCTTTAATATCAGATAACCGTTTTCAAAACCGCGTCCATACATCGAACACATAACTGACAGGGCAACAAGAATTCCTTCAGCCGGAAGCGAACCCAAAAAGAACGAAATACCAAAAGAAATCAGCAGAATCCAGGGAATGTTTTCAAGCACACCGTAGTCAACATAAGATTTAAGAATAACAACAAAAGAAACAACCAGTACCATTGCACTGCCGCCACGGGCAAAGGTTGAAAAAACCGGCAGAGTTATAGAACCGATTCTGCGTTTTACACCGAGACTTTCTTTTGCATGACGCAGCATAACAGCAAGCGTGAGATTATAGTTTCCCGAAAAAAACGCTGTAAGAATGGATGCCGTAGCCGCGTACAAAATCTTGAAAGGGTGTCTTTCCTTAAAAACAAACCTAATAAGTACAGGATAAATAATAAAAATCAGTATGACGGCGATACATGAAACCAACCCTGCAAGATAAAGCATTGACTGTGATTTTAGGATTTTGAAAAAGCTGAAAAACCATGAAGCACTTAAGGCAATAAAACCGATTGAGAGAATTTCAATAAAAAAGCTCATTACAGTATAGCTTACGCGTGAAATGGAATCAAAAAGATTAAGCATCGGTTTTGAATTGCGTTCAGCGGCGCAGCCCGCACCTGCAAAACATGCAAATACATAAACCGGAAGCATAAAAGCGCCGTCCAAAAATGACTCAAAGTTGGACGCAGGAAAAATTTTAAGAAGGTTATCCGTAATGCTTAAAGTATAATTCTGCGAAACTTCTCCAACGGATACCGGAATTCGTGCGGGCGGAAAAAACAAAACGGCAACCAGACCCAAAACCATCAGACCTACTGTTGTAATAACACTTATAATGAGCGTTTTCAGGGCGACACGCCAAAACCGTTTTTCTTCCCTAAGCTCAAAGACAGAAACAGTCATTGTAAAGAAAAGCAAAGGAATGAGGCTGTATTTGCCCACATTAACAGTTAATTCTGAAATATATTCAATTATTTCAACCGCACGGTTATTATAACCCTGCAGAACAAACGCCGCTGCAAAACCAATGGCACAGCCCAGCAAATACTTTAACCAAATTTTCATAAACAAAAGAATACTCCAAAGCATACAGACCGTCAACAAGGAAGTTGAGAGTTTGCGGTTCTTGTGCTATACTTGATACACTTAACAAAAAAGAGGCTTTTATGTACATTACATGTCTTGATTTGGAAGGCGTTCTTGTCCCTGAAATTTGGATTGCTTTTTCGGAAGAAACCGGCATTAAAGAACTCAGCCTTACCACAAGAGATATTCCCGATTATGACGTTTTAATGAAAAAAAGAATCGGCATTTTGGAAGAACATGGACTTGGACTCAAAGAAATTCAGAACACAATTTCCAAAATAGAACCACTGCCTGGTGCAAAAGAATTTTTGGATGAGCTGCGTTCATTCTGTCAGGTTATCATCCTGTCAGATACTTTTAAGGAATTTGCCGCTCCGCTTATGAAAAAGCTCGGCTATCCCACCATTTTCTGCAATGATTTGACGGTTGATACCAACAATAGAATAATCGGTTACAATCTGCGCCAGCAGAACGGCAAATATCACGCCGTAAAAGCTTTGCAGTCAATCGGCTTTAAAACCATTGCGGCCGGTGATTCTTTCAATGATCTTGAAATGATTAAAAATTCACAGGCTGGATTTTTATTCCGTCCACCGGAACACATTGCAAAAGACTATCCGCAGTTCAAGGCTTTTACACAGTACAAAGACTTTCTTGCAGCCATTAAAAATGTAATTGAAAAGGAATAAAACCGGCTTAAAAACCGTCCGATAATTGCATTATGAATAAGTTTTTTTCCTCCCTCTATCACAAGATTTTACTATTGTGCATTGTTATCATATATACGTTTTGCTTCGTCAGTCCTGTATGGGCAAAGGCTCAGAAAGAAAACACCGATGACGCATTAGAAACTGAAGCCGATACAGATCAGAACTTTTTTGAAAACACAGACGACCGTCTTGAAAAGTATCAGTATCCGGTAACAGATTCTTCTTTAAAAACAGCTGTTTCGGTTACGGATGAACACCTGCAAACAATACCGGTTCAGGAATACAAAGAAATATGGGGTTATCTGATATACGGACAGGAACAGTACTACAATTCGGAACTGCCGGTTACGGACATTGGTTATTTTAATGCCGGACTAAGCACATTCGGAGAACTGGTCGGTGTGCCGAACCTCAAAAAACTGCCGGAAACAAACGCAAGGGTTCACCTTGTTGTAATAGACAGCGGAAAAGCCCTTACCCACTTTTGCCTTGACCCGGAATACGGCGTACGTAAAAAGCTCATAAAATCAATGTTGGAAGCAGCAAAGCCGTTTGACGGGCTTCAGATAGATTTTGAGCTTGTCAGCAAAGAAGACAAGGAACATTACTGGAGTTTTTTGCGTGAACTTAAAAAAGGACTTGGCAAAGATAAAACACTCAGCATTGCAATTCCCGCCCGCACAAAAAAACTAAAAGTTGACGCATACGATTACGAAGAATTGAACAAAATCGCAGACCGAATCCTTGTCATGGCATACGATGAGCACTGGTCAACCAGTGCACCCGGACCGGTCGCCTCGCTTGAATGGTGCAGAAATGTTGCAACTTATGCCGCAGAAACAATCCCGGCCGAAAAACTCATTATGGGACTTCCGTTTTACGGCAGAGCGTGGTCAAACGACGATACTGCGGGCGCATACAGATTCAGTTCCATTGACAGACTTTACCGCGGTGAAAACTCAAAGGGCAAGCTTTCCGAAGACACAAAAATTACTCCGGTTACTTTGGAAAACGGAATTCCAACTTTTAAACTTACAAAAAACGTTACATACACGTTCTACCTGGACAATGCACTTTCATTAAGCAAGCGGCTTGAAATTTATAACGAGCTGGGGGTAACTTCCGTCGGCTTCTGGCGGCTCGGTCAGGAAGATTCAGACATTTGGAAACTCATCAGGGTAAAACAATGAAACTTGTTCATACTTTTATAACAGGGCTTTTGGAAGCCAACACATACATAGTTGACTTGGACGGGAAAAACTCACTTATTGTTGATGCCGGCGGCAATGAGGACGAAATTATATCGTTTTTAAATGAAAAGAATCTTGTTCCGCAGGCTGTTGTTCTTACTCACGGACACTTTGACCACATAGCCGCGCTAAGCGGTTTTAAAAAAAGCTTTCCAGACATAAAAATTATGATTCACAGCGACGATGCCTTTTTAATCGGTGCAAATGCACTGAAAAACCAATGCCGTATGTTTGCGGGTTCAGGGCTCGAACCCTACATAGAGCAATGCGCAAGATATGTACCCGAAGCGGATGTTCTGCTTAAGCATGGTGATGTACTGTTCGCGGATTCAGAAAACTTTAAAGGCGGTTTTAGCATAATTCACACGCCCGGACACAGTCAGGGCTCAATCTGTCTTTACAACAAAGCAGTAGGAATTTTATTCTCAGGTGATACGCTTTTTAAGAATTCGTGGGGCAGAACTGATTTTGAAGGCGGCAACGAAAGCCTGCTTTTTGAAAGCCTTAAAACACTTTTGGAACTGCCAAACGAAACAATTGTTCGTCCCGGACACGGAAACCACACGGTTATCGGGTCTGAGCAAGGGCTTTTGCAATACTGAACGCGTGATCACCGATTTTTTCAATCGTTCTTACAATGTCTATATACAAAAGCTCCGTCTTAACATTGGCGCCTTCTTCAAGACGTTTTTTAGCCTTCTTTTTAAGGGTTTTGCGAACGGCGTCAATCTGATTTTCAAAGTCGAGCGCCTGATTAAGCTGTTCGTCGGAAAGTCGCTTGTTAATGTTATCCTTGATAAACATAAGGAATGTGTGAACCAAATCGCTGTAAGGAACAAGCTCCTGCATATCTTCTTTAGGAAAGACCATTTCCTTGTCAATGCTTCGTTTTAAGAGTACCGCTGTTTTATAACAGTCGTCGGTCATACTCTCAAGCTCGTCAACAATGGTAATCATATTTGTAATATTGTATTTAACTTCATCAGTAAGCGGCAGATGTTCCGAACACTTAATCAGATAATCCGAAAGCTGTTCTTTCATCTGGTCGGCATATTCTTCTTTTTTGGAAAGTCTGTCAAAGTTTTCTACTATAAATGTGCTGTTTCTGTTTTCAAAACCTTTCTTAAGCCGTTCAAACATTCTTGAAACTATGTAAACCATATCCGAAATTTCTTTTTCAGCACGGATTATATACGCTTCGGAACTTTCGCGGATACCTGAAATAACAAATTCAAGCTGATAGTTATCGGAAATTCTGTTTTTGTCTTCCTTGATAATCTTTTGCGAAAGCATTACAAGGAAGTTCTGCATCGGAAGAAGAATAACGGTAGAAAGTATTTTGAACACGGTATGCAGCATTGATATACGGATAGCTATGTTGGAATTTGTACCGCCCGGTGTTACCAGAATTACAAGCCTGAGGAACGGCTCAAAGAAAATCATTGCGAGTATGGTACCAAAAACGTTGAACATAACGTGAATTAACGCTGAACGTCTTGCATCGGCGCTTGTTCCCATTGAGGCAAGAACAGCGTCTATCGTTGAACCTATGTTGCTTCCGAGCGTCATTGCCGCGGCAAGTTCCCAGTTTACAAGGCCGTTGTACGCCATTGTAATTACGATTGCAGAGAATGCGGACGAAGAATGAAGCAAAGCTGTTATAATTATTCCTATCATGAATCCGGCAAGAATAGCTCCCACGCCGGTAGACCGGAAAGCAAAAAGCCAGCCCAGATTATCAGGTGTAAAGATTTCGGATAAACCGCTCAGGCCAAAAAAAAGCTGGGCAAATCCCATTATGGCTTCTGCCCAGTTTTTATGCCGTCCGTTTTTTACAATAGATAGAAAATAGCCGATTCCAAACATAGGAATTGCAAAAACGGCTATCTTAAAATTAAAACCAAAGATTGCAACAATCCATGCGGTAATTGTAGTACCGATGTTTGCGCCGAAAATAACGCCGACAGACTGACCCAGCGTCATAAGTCCCGCATTTACAAAGGTTACAACCATAACAGTTGTTGCACCCGAGGACTGAATAATCATCGTAACAAGCATACCCGTAAGAAGTGCCAGAAAACGGTTGCTTGTCATCCATGCCAATGTTTTGTGAAGGCTTTTGCCGGTACTCTTCTGAATACCATCACTCATCATTTTCATGCCGTGGAGAAGGAATCCAAGACTACCTATCAGCTGCAATACAATTGACATTATTTCCATATCCACACATTATAATAAAACCAAATACTTTTCAATAATTCAAGAAAAGGTTAATATACTGTCTATGGCAAAGAAAATCACGGTATTAGTACTTTTACTGTTTTTTGCAGTTATTCTTTTATCATGTACAAAAAAAGAAACCTCCGAATCCTCGGCGGCATCTACGGCTCCAAACACTGCGACTGAAAATTCGCCGGTACTAAAAAAGGCTGCTGTTTTATACGGTTACGGCTTTAATTCGCCGGAATTTGTAGCCGATTCACAGGAATATTTGAAAAAGTTCTTTAATATTGAAGGTAGCAAAGAAATAATAAAACCGCTTGTTTATCCCGATGATTTTATGTCGGGCAAACGTATACGCATAAGCAGACTGGCTGATTATCTTGAAGACCCCGAAATCGAAGGGCTGATTCTGCTCGGTGCGCCGGAAGACGCACAGCGTCCGATTGCCACAATGCAGGATAAAGGCTGGGACAAACCGGTTTTTTCCATTGTTGTAACATCTGATTTTGAAGAAGACAATGCGCTTGGAATTGAATATGTTTCTTCTTTTGTTATTGAACAGTCTGACGTGCATAAAACAATACCGGCTCAAGACATTTTTGATATCCAGGCGGAAGCATTAAAATGGATTTCGTCAGATGTAAAATTCAAGAAAGATAATGAGCTTAAGGCACAGGTTGAACAGCTGCTCGGCTCAAACTGGAAACTGACGTATTATACCGACATAGATACCGGAATCCGTTCCTTGAATCACTTTTTTATTGAATCATATGTTCCTGCAAGGGTTGGAACCATTGAATAACGGATACAAAGGATAAAGACATGAATGCTCTTGTCCAGCATTATTCCCAGCTGTTAGGTTCTGACAAAGACATAGAAGACCTTGCTAATGCGGAAAAAGCAAAATTGCTTATTCTTTCAGACTCACACGGAAACAATAAGGTTGCCGAATCCATAATACGAGGCTTTGGCCCTGACTGTCAGGCTCTTATTTTTACAGGCGACGGTATATGGGATATTCTGAACACAATAAAAACAGCTTCGCTTGATAAAAACCTGTTTGCAGCATTACCGCCGGTAATAGGACTTGTCCGCGGCAACGGCGATTATGACACATACACACTTTTCAGCAATAACAACAATAATCCTGTTCAAATAGCCGAAACACAGTTTTTGACGGCGGCTTCGCACAAAATATTTTTTGTGCACGGACACAGATACAGCGTTGATTTCAGCACCGAAAACCTGTTTAAAACAGCCACAGCCAATAACGCCGATCTTGTATTTTTCGGGCACACACACCGCCCTTACAAACGCGAAAAAAATCAGATTCTGGTGCTGAATCCGGGAAGCTGTTCACGTCCGCGCGGCGGTTTTCCGCCAACGTTTGCAGTAGTTACGGTAAGCAGAACAAGCACGATTACAACACAGCACTATGCGATAGAGGGCTCGCCTTTTTCGGGTTTTTCGTACAGAGAAACTGAAATCACATCTTCACTGTACTAAAGAACCACACTAAAGTCTTATTATCCTTGAATGTGTCAAAACCTGATTTCCGTCTTGGGTTATGAGAACGTCATTTTCCAGCCGGCAGCCGCCTTCCTTTGCGTTGTATAGTCCTGGCTCAAGTGTAACCACCATACCGGGAGCAAAAACGTAATCGTTGTTTACGCCGCGGACAAACGGTGCTTCGTGAGTTTCAAGCCCTATTCCGTGTCCGAGCGCATGCGGCATTCGGTACTTAGCCTTTGAAAAAACTTCCTGTGCTTTGTCAAACGCGGCTTTTGCATTAACTCCGGGCTTGTACAGTTCCAAAGACTGATTATAGGCATCCTGCACAAGCGAAATAATTTTTTCCTGTTCCTCCGACAATTCTCCTGCGGCAAATGTCAGAGTTACATCACTCGTATAGCCTTCATAAACCAGCCCAAAATCCAGAATAGAAAGACCTTTTGTTGCAAAATCACCGGACGTGTATTCGGGAAAGCAGTGAATACCAAAGCTGCGTTCCGGTCCTGCGGCAAGGGTACTGAAACCGGTTCCTTCACAACCGGCAAGGCGGGCTTCTTTTTCTATCAAAAGCGCCGCGTCTGATTCCGTTTTTATTGAACCGGATTTTACGCCTGATTCAATTTTATCAATCACAGAATCCGTTATTTCAGCAGCCTTTTTTAAGCACTCAATCTCAGTGTTATCTTTTACGGTACGCAAAGATTCTATATAAGGCGAAACTCCGTTATCGCGGCATAAAATATCATATTTTTCAAGCGAATCCACATACTTCAAAAAATCAGGATATGAAACTGTAGAAGGAATTTCCACCTTGCAACCGTCAGGAAGCCCAAGCTGCTCAATAATTCCGGCAACCGCCTGTATAGGATTGCGGTTGAATTTGTTGTACGGGATTATTTTGTTCACCTTGGCACATTTTTTTGCCATAATATCATCCCACGGGCTTAAAACTGCACTGCCGTCAATACAAATTCCAAGGACTGCATCATGCGCATGTCCTGAAAAATAGCGCAGCGCGGCATTGCGGGAATTTTCAGAATCCATAACAATAACAAGTGCTATTCCGTTTTGTGCCATCCAGGTAGAAAGATTTGCCCGCCGCTTTTGATATATGTTAGACATATTATTCCTTTTTACTGAGAGTAACAAAAAAACCTCTAAAACTGTAACAGCTTTTAGAGGTTTTGACTGTACACACCTGTAATTCACACTCTGCCGAAAAGCAACATTGAGAAAACAGGTTGTAACAAAAGTTTTT
This sequence comes from Treponema sp. UBA1240, assembly GCA_002308875.1. Taxonomy (GTDB): domain Bacteria; phylum Spirochaetota; class Spirochaetia; order Treponematales; family Treponemataceae; genus UBA1240. The sequence continues at coordinate 13,970 of DBWK01000055.1, read as the reverse complement.
CAGAAAGTGCCGCAAGCCGCAACAAAACAACAAGGCTTTGCACGTCACATTCCGTACATTATTTCAATGCAGAACCGATTCTTTCCAGAACCTTCATTCTGTCCAAAGGTTTTACAATGTAGTTCTTTGCGCCGAGAAGAAGTGACTTCTTTACGAGTTCTTCTTTTCCCAGTGCGGAAATCATTACAACCCTGGCGTTCTTGTCAAAAGCCATAATCTGTTCCAGTGCTGTAATACCGTCCATTCTCGGCATTGTAATATCCATTGTTACCAAATCAACATGAGGATACAATTCCTTGTATTTTTCAACGCCTTCTTTTCCGTCTGCTGCAGTTGCAACTACTTCGTATCCTTCACTTGAAAGAATCTGTCCAATCTGCTTTGCAACAAACATTGAATCGTCTACTACGAGAACACGAACTGAACCGCCTCCTGCTTTCTGACCATCAGGAACTTTAGCGTTTAATGAAGGGAAATCCTGTGAGGTTTTCATATTTTACCAACTCCAAATCTTTGATTTATTTGCAATTATGTTCTTTCACGAATAGCAACATTAACTTCAATTTTTCCCTGCTGTGTAAGCATTGGAACAATCAAAGCTTCTACTTCATGATCAGAAATTTCCATCTTTTCACCCGTAAACAACGCAGGTGGAGTAAGATCAAATTTAAAACCGAGATCATGCAATTTTGTAACTGCCTGACCTGTAATAAGGTTAGCCATTTCTGTGATTGTTGCCTTTGCAAGCTCATCAAACTCAGGCAATTCTTCCATATTCATTTTGGAAGCAATCTTCATGGCAGTTTCCATTGACATATCAAACAGAACACGTCCTTCTACATCACCGGCCAAACCAACAAAGGCTGCAACACCCATAACAGGCATTGATGTAGATTTCAGATACAAATCGCCCCGTTTGACATCTTCAGCTAATACTTCCGTTAAAATATTATGCGCCGCTTCAACAAACGGATTGATATACTCAACTCTCATAGAAATTCTCCTTTATAATTATTGAGCTATTTCGTATATATTACTACAGAACCAACTGTCTTTTCCTGCCAGCTGCTGTGTTTGCCGGCACTCTCATTCTCACCGAGAATAAGGATTCCGTTGCCTTTCAATTCGTCAAAGAACTGCTCAAAAAGGTTGTCCTGAACGTTCTCCGGCAGGAAAGAAACCATATCCCTTGCCATAATTATATCACAGGCAGGCATATTTCCGTTATTGTTACAGTCATGATACTCAAAAAGAATCATGTCTTTTATTTCCTGAGTAAAACCGTAACTGCCGTTTACAGCCTTAACAGTATATTTTTTCATCCAGGAAGGAATTGCTTCTTCAGGCACTGTAAGCATTGGAGCGTTTGAAATACTTATTAAATCAACATCATGCGCATAAATACGAATACGTGATTCTGGGTAGCATTCTTTAAGAATACATGCCAGTGAGTATGTTTCAAAACCTCTGCCGCAGCCAACGTCCCAAACATTTATCTGCTTTGCTGAATTTTCGGGCATAAGCTTTTTTATTACTGTTGCATAGTCAGATGACCAAAGCTTGCCGTTGCACGGAGAATAAAAATCTGAAAGGAATTCTTCACATTCTTCAATGTTCTGAATCTGAACTGATCCCTTCTCGGCTTTCTGTGCCCATTTTTCAAAGCGCTGTTTTACCCAAATCTCATTTACTGACGTTGTATAAAACTTTTTCATTGACTGCAGTGAAGAAACGATGAACGAATAATCCTGCGAGTCAGCTTTGTTTGCTTTTTGCTCAGCCGGTTTAGCGGCAGATTTTTTGCGGTTGTCGGCCTGTCCGTATCCCGCGCCCTGCTGAACAAGAGAAAGCGAAACATTTTCGTCTTTGTTTTCTTCAGCAACATTTCTGTTGCCAAAGATTCTTTCAATGTCGAGCAGAATATACAGGCGGTCGTTGTTTTCTACAACACCACGAATATATTTTATGTTAATATCGCCGAACAACGGGTGCGGCGGCTGAATTGAAGACTTTTGAATACCTACAACCTTGTCGATTGCGTCAACAACAATACCGAATGTCTGCTCTTCTACAGTAACGATAATCATATCTTCAATTTCGTTGCTTGTACGTTCAGGAACAGGAATATTAAAGAACAGGCGCAAATCAATTATAGGGATAATATCACCGCGCAGGTTGTATACACCAAGAACAAAATGAGCGGTATTGGGAACAAAAGTAAACCGTCCGGTTTTTGCTATTTCCTTTACGTTCATAATATCTATGGCATAATCTTTTCCTGCGAGGGAAAAAGTTACCATTTTAAAGTCGAGATTGGCTACGAGCTCTTTCTTTTCGTTAGCGACAGTTTCTGTATTTACCTGAGGTTCAGTTTCTGCAACAAGTTCCATATTTTTCTCCTTAGCCAACAACAGCCTCACGTTCCTGACGCGCAACCAGTTCCTGCTTTACACCCAGCTCCAAAAGACGGGTTACGTCTATAATCAAAGAAACGGAACCGTCACCAAGGATGGACGCACCTGCAATTCCCGGAGAGTTTGTAAACTGGTCATGCAACGGCTTAATAACAACGTCTTCTTCACCAATCAAAGAATCTACCATAATACCGATTTTTTTGTCGGTTGAACCTACAATAACAATAAAGCTGTATTCCGATTCTTCTTCGTTCTTGAGACCGAACAGGCGGTCAAGCCGGAGTACGCTTATTACTTCGTTACGAACATTAAGAACTTCGTAGTTGTCGATTGTTGATATTTCATCACTTCTAACCCTATGACTCTCAATAACGGAGGCAATCGGGATTGAATATACTTCGGAAGCAACTTTAACAAGAAGTCCCTGAATGATGGCAACTGTAAGCGGCAGTCGGATACAGAATTTGGTTCCCTTACCTTTTTCAGAAGTAACAACAACGGAACCGTTAAGTTTTTCTATCTGTGTTTTAACAACATCCAAGCCTACACCACGTCCTGAAACACTTGTAATCTTGTCAGCCGTTGAAAATCCCGGTTCAAAAATAAGCTGGAAAGCATCGTGGTCAGTTATCATTTTGTTAGGATGAATCAGACCGCGTTCAACAGCCTTGTTGCGGACTTTGGCAACATCAATACCGGCACCGTCATCGATAATTTCAATGACAATCATATTGCCTTCGTTGCTTGCCTTAAGCATAACGGTACCTTCTTCAGGTTTACCGGCGGCAAGACGGTCTCTAGGCTTTTCAATACCATGGTCGAGGGAGTTACGCATACAGTGCATAATCGGGTCGAGCAGGTCTTCAATTACAGACTTGTCAAGTTCGGTTTCTTCACCTTCAATAACAAGGTTAATTTTCTTGTCCAAATCACGTGACAAATCACGGACAACACGCGGGAAGCGTGAAAAAATCTGGCTGATTGGAACCATTCGGATTTTCATTACACCTTCCTGCAATTCTCCAGCAACACGTCCAAGGCTTTGTGTAGAAGAACGGAACTTGTTGGCGGTAGATTTGAAAGATGCGTCAAAACCGTCAAATAACGACGTTAAATCGCCGTATTCGGAATTTATTTTTGCCTTAAGTTCTTTTACTGTTGTACCGTTCTGAACGGAATCAATCATCTTAGGAAGCTGTTCAATAAGGCGTCTGATTTTTTCTTTGTATTCGCCTTCAATGTTCTGCAACTGAGTCTGAAGTTCACCAACATGTATTGCAGCCTGGTTGAAAGCAGCTTTTGTAATAACAGTTTCACTGACGAGGTTCATCAGATAGTCAATGCGTTTGGAATCAACACGCAGTACGCTTCCACCGGCATTTGAATGAGCGGCGGCAGCAGGCTTTTTAGCAGTCTGTGTAGTTGCCTTTTTAGCGGCAGAAACAGCAGCTTCAATCTCACTTTCAGCATGCTCATCCTTGTTCTCGGCAGCAGGAGCCGCAGGTGCAGCGGAAGCTGCAGGCTGAACAGCAGCAGGTTTTGTCGCGGACGCAGAAGCAACTTCAACCTGATCAAGACATTTAGCATCCGTTGAAATTGTTACATCAGTAAGGAAAGAAGCATCTTCCAGCTGATCGGCATTCTCAGCCGTTGCAAGATAGTAAACTACAGTTTCGTGGAAAATATCTTCATAAAGAGCATCAAAATCAGGAACAGTCTTTAATATACTGCCGTGTTCTTTTAAAGCGGCAAAAACCTGAATACCACCGACCGAGTTCATCGGGTTGGTTTCATCGAATACAACTGTAATACTCCAAAGTTTTGTTCCCGACGGGCAAATCTGTTTGAGTTCCAAAAGCTCATATTCGCTAATCTCCGCAGGAGCTTCTGGAGCAGCAGGTGCAGGAGCTTTTTGGGTTTCGGACGCACTGGCAACAGCCGCCATAAGTCCGCCCTTTTTCTGAGTTTTTTTGTCACCTGATTTTGCGGGAATAAATGACTTAAGCTTTGCCTTTACAGGCTCAACATCATCCTCATAAACGGATCCGTTTGAACGGGCTTCGAGCATTGCCTTTATTATGTCAATTGAAGAAAGAAGAACATCTACAACGTCTTCAGTTACAGAAACCTTATCGGAACGGATTTCATCGAGCAAATCTTCAACGGCGTGTGTAAAAGCCGACAATTCATTCATTTCTACAGTAGCGGAACCGCCTTTAAGTGTATGTGCGGCACGGAAAATCTCATCAATAGCTTCATGATTTGTTGGATCATTTTCAATAACAAGAATATTACTCTCGAGATTCTCAACCTGTTGTTCTGCTTCACTAAAAAAGTCTTTCAACAACTCTTCGTTGTTAGCATCAAGATAATCGCTCATATTCTCTATTTTACCAGTTCAGTAATATAAGTCAAGCAAAAAAATAAAAATTTATTAAAAATGTCCAAATCGGCTTCTATTTTTCGCCGGCTTCAAGAAGCAGTTCGTCAATCGGTTTGCCCGCAGGAACCATAGGCATAACCATTTCGTCAATGTTGACAACGGTATCTATGAGAGCGGGAGTACGCACACCGTCTGCACCGGCAGCTACAGTCTTTGCAAACGCATCCGCAAACTCTTTTTCGGTTTCGGCGCGATAACCGCGTATTCCGTATGCGTCAGCAAGCTTTACAAAGTCGGGACCGCGGTCAAGCGTTGTCTGCGAAAATCTGCCGCCATAAAAGAGCTTTTGCCACTGGCGTACCATTCCCAATGTGCCGTTGTTTACAACGATGATTATAATAGGAAGATTATAGTAACTTATGGTTGCAAGCTCATTACAGTTCATGCGGAAAGAACCGTCACCGGCAATGTGAACAACAAACTTGTCCGGATTTGCCACCTGCGAACCGATTGCCGCTCCCGTGCCGAATCCCATTGTACCGAGACCGCCTGACGTTATGAACGTGCGCGGACGACTGAACGGATAGAATTGAGCCGTCCACATCTGATGCTGACCGACTTCGGTCGTAAGAATCGTATCTTTGCCGAGTGTGTTATAAATTGTTTCAAAGATGAACTTTGGATGCAGCTTAAGTTTTTTGGTGTACATCGGCGGAATCTTCTTTTTCCAGTCGCTTATCTTTTCGTTCCAGTCCGTTGCCCCGCGCTCTTTTACAAGAGGAATAAGCCGCAGTAGAATTTCCTGAATATTGCCTACTACAAAGTGATACGAACGTATATTCTTATTTATTTCAGCGGGGTCAATGTCTATATGCAGGATTTTACTGTTCTTGGCAAACTTGGAAGCATCGGAAATAACGCGGTCCGAAAAACGCGCACCAACCGCAATAAGCAAATCACACTCATTGGCGGCTTTGTTGGCGGCAAACGTTCCGTGCATACCAATCATTCCGCACGCAAGTTCATGCTCCGCAGGAAAAGCGGATTTTCCCATGAGCGATACGGAAACAGGAATACGGCACTTTTCGGCAAGAAGCTTTACCTGCTTGCACGCATCAGCGTTAATAACACCACCACCCACATACAGGAAAGGTCTCTTTGATTCCGAAATAAGTTTTGCGGCGGCTTCAATTTCTTTGTCGTCCGCCTGATTAACCTTTGTAATGCGCATTGCCTTGCTGCGCTTTTCGCCCTGAACCACATCTTTTGCAAGAACGGTAGAATCGATGCTGAAAAGATTCATCGGTTCAAACTCCGTTGTTGCAGCGGTCAGTTCCTTAGGAATATCGATAAGAACCGGTCCCGGACGACCGCTTTTTGCAATTGCGAACGCCTCACGCATAACATCCGCTATGTCCTCAACACGGCGGACAATGTAGTTGTGTTTTGTGATGGACATGGTTATTCCGGTAATATCAACTTCCTGAAAACTGTCTTTTCCGAGAAGCGAAGAAGCAACATTGCAGGTTATCGCCACAATCGGCACGGAATCCATATAAGCCGTAGCAATACCGGTAACAAGGTTTGTTGCGCCCGGACCACTGGTAGCAAGAACAACGCCTACTTTACCGCTGGAACGGCTGTAGCCGTCGGCGGCATGAGCAGCACCCTGCTCGTGCGCCGTAAGAATATGGCGGATTGAATCGCTGTTTTTGTATAATTCGTCATATATGTTAAGGATTGTACCGCCCGGATAACCGAAAACAGTATCAACTCCCTGTTCTTTTAAGCATTCTATTACTATTCGTGCACCTGTGAGTTCCATTTTTTCTTCCTATTGTAAGATTGCGCCTTTGTCAGCGGAACTTACCAGTTTTGCATAGCGTGCCAGATAACCTGTTTTTACCTTTGGTTCAGGTGCTTTCCAGGCGGCGCGGCGCTTTGCGAGCTCTTCATCGCTAACTTCAAGCGTAATTTTGTATGCGTTTATATCGAGCGTAATCTTGTCTCCTTCCTGAACAAGAGCAATAGGCCCGCCTACAGCAGCCTCAGGAGAACAGTGTCCGAGAGACGCGCCTCTTGTCGCGCCGGAAAAGCGTCCGTCGGTAATGAGCGCAACTTCCTTGTCCAAGCCCTGACCAGCAAGAGCTGCAGTTACAGCGAGCATCTCGCGCATACCCGGACCGCCCTTTGGTCCTTCGTAGCGGATAACAACAACGTCGCCGCTTTTAATTTTCTGCTTTTGAACGGCTTCCATCGCTTCGGCTTCATCATTAAAGACGCGTGCAGGTCCGGTGTGCTTCATCAGTTCCTTTGCACAGGCAGAACGCTTTACAACAGTTCCGTTCGGAGCAAGGTTGCCAAAGAGAATTGCGATTCCGCCGTTGTCACTGAACGGGTTTTCAATCGGACGCAGAATTTCGGGGTTACGGTTTACAACGCCCTTAATGTTTTCGGCGATTGTTTTACCTGTAACGGTTATAAGTGACGTATTTATAAGCTTTTTCTTTGCAAGTTCGGCAAGAACAGCCTGAACACCGCCGGCATCATCAAGCTCGCACATGAATGTGTGTCCTGCCGGAGCAAGGTGGCAGAGATTAGGTGTTCTGTTGGAAATTTCGTTTACTTCGTGCAGGTCAATTTCAATTCCGGCTTCGTGCGCAATGGCAGGAAGGTGCAGCATTGTGTTGGAAGAACAGCCAAGCGCCATATCAGCAGCAAGACCGTTTCTAAAGTTTTCAGCCGTCATCATTTTTCTGGCGGTGATGCCTTTTTTGTACATTTCCATAACCTGCATACCCGCATGTTTTGCAAGCGCAATACGGCGGCCTGTAACAGCCGGAATTGTTCCGTTGCCGGGGAGACCGAGACCGAGAACTTCAGTAAGGCAGTTCATGGAGTTTGCGGTAAACATACCGGAACATGCACCGCAGCCGGGGCAGGCAACGCTTTCCATTTCGCGTAGCTGTGCTTCAGTAACACGGCCGCTTGCGACACCGCCGACAGCTTCGAACATATCAGTAAGTGAAAGGTTTTTGTTTGAATACGGGTTAGAATCATCTTTTCCGGGAAGGTGTCCGGGCATCATAGGTCCGCCGGACACAAACACAGTGGGGAGATCAAGACGTGCAGCCGCCATCAGCATACCGGGAACAATTTTGTCGCAGTTGGGAATCATAACGAGTGCGTCAAACTGATGCGCCTTTGCCATACACTCAACGGAATCCGCAATAAGTTCACGTGTAACAAGCGAATACTTCATTCCTTCGTGTCCCATAGCAATTCCATCACAAACACCGATTGCGGGAAATTCTACCGGAGTTCCGCCTGCTATTCTGATTCCGGCTTTTACAGCCTCGGCAATTCTGTCCAATTCAATATGACCGGGAATAATTTCGTTCTTTGCACAGCACACACCAACCAATGGTTTTTCCAGTTCTTCGTCAGTATAGCCCATTGCATAAAAAAGAGAGCGGTGCGGTGCTCTTGCAATACCTTTTTTTGCGTTGTCACTTTTCATAGTCTTTCCCCTGTGTTTTAATCTTATTGATATAAAGACTATAGTTTTTTTATTCGTTTTGGTCAACGCTTGATTATTTTTTCAGAAACTTTACCAATTGTTAACACACAGTATTTTTACAATTTCAGCCTTACATTTTTTTACTTTTTTATATATATTTACCTGTGATAATTTCTTCTATATTAATATGAGGTTTTAATTAATTGAAAAAACTTAATCCGGGTTTTAAGATTCTAGATATTTTAATATTTGCAGCAATCCTTGCCGCAGGAATTTTTCTTTTAAAAAATTCTTTTACAAAAAAGGGAAGTACCGTAAGAGTTCTGGCAGACGGCAAAGAATATGAATATCAAATGAAGGACGGCACTTACAAAGTTGAAGGCGCAATTGGAATTACTACTTTTCAAATAAAAGACGGAAAAGTTCATATTATTGATTCGCCGTGCCCGAATAAAACCTGTGTTGAACAAGGATGGACAAGCCCTATAATCTGTTTGCCGAATAAGGTTGTCATTACTATTGCCGATTATGGAGATTTTGATGCTGTCGCAGAATAAAAAACGTATTGCTTACTTGTCCGCACTTACTCTGTTGTTTTCATATGCCGAACTTTTTATTCCGCGTGTTTTGCCTTTTTTCAGACTCGGACTCGGCAACATAGCGGTTCTTTTATCATTTTCTCTTGATCCGGCGAGTTTTATTCTTCTTACAGTTATCAAAGCTGTCGCCAGCTGTTTGATGTCAGGTACTTTATTTTCTCCGTTCTTTTTGATTTCTTTTGTCCAGTCTGTAGTAAGCGGTTTATTTATGTACGGAATTGTCAAATTATTCCGCGGCAGATTGATAAGCATTTATGGTGTTTCATTACTTGGCTCAGCCTGCAGTGCAGTGATTCAAATTTTGCTGAGCAGCCTTTATCTTGGAGAAGGAACTAATGCTCTTTTAGGACCGATGCTTTTATTCAGTTTGTTCAGCGGAATTGTTACAGCCTTTCTAAGTCAGATTCTTCATATACCTGAAGAAGTACCGGAATTAATAAAGCAGCAAAAACCTGAAACAAGCGCTGAAACAGAAAAAAAACAGAAAACAAAAACAATCTGTATGATTATAGCAATTCTGGTTGCTTCCGTTGTTATTATGATGCTGAAAAACATTTATGTGCTGCTTTGTGCTTTGGTATTGTCTTTTGCAGCACAACTTTTATCAAAAAGAAAAATAAAAATCATGCCGCATATTTCTTTATGGCTTTTTGTTGTTATTTCCACATTGATGATGCCGCAGGGAGAAGTTCTTTATACTTTGGCAGGATGGAATATTACAAACGGCGCACTGCTCTCAGGTATTGAAAAAGCCATAAAGCTTTCTGCCTTATCAGCCTTAAGCCAGTGTCTTGCAAGCGTACGCCCGACCGGAGAGGGAATTTTGTCTTTGTCTTTGTCTTATTTTGGCGGACTTTGCAAAATCCTTAACAGTTCAGAGGGCAACCTTATTAAACGAACCCGCTCCGTTTTATGTGCTCAGACTATTTACGAATGATATTTACAGAAGCAAAGTCTGCAAGGAGCTGCAACTTTCCTTCAAGACCTTCTGTAAAATATAAATTCTGATTTTCTGTAAAGATAATCATTTCAAAATCTGAATGACGTTTCCAATAAGACGCGGTATCCTGCAGCCCCATTACAAACATGGTTGTACTGAGGGCGTCAGCGTACAAGCCCGATTCTGTTATGATCGTCACGCCCGCAATGCCGTTGTCTACAGGCCTGCCGGTTTTTCCGTCAAAGATATGGATGTAGTTATGCCCGTCATCTGCTGTAAAAAAGCGCTCGTAGCCGCCGCTTGTAATAACCGCCTTGTCAGCGATTTTAATCGACGCGGCTGCTTTGCCCGTCCAGGGGCTTTTTATTCCGATAATCCATTCTGTCCCGTCAGGTTTCTTGCCAAGCGCCTGAATGTTTCCGCCCAAATCCAAAAGAGCTGAACGAATGCCATTGTCCTTTAAAAGCTTAATAACCTCATCGCCGGTGTAGCCTTTGCCGATAGCGCCAAAGTCCAATGCCATTCCATGTTCCAAGTTTATAAAACCGCCGTTGATTTGAATTTTTGAGTAATCTGTCAGAGGAAGCAGTTCGTCTATCTGATTTTGGGAAGGCACTTTATAATCGCCTGTCGTAAAGCCCCACGCAGATGTTATAGGGTACAATGCCGGGTTAAAAACGCCGTCAGTCTGTTTTGCAAAATCCAAGCCGTATTTGGTTAATGTTAAAGTGTCACCGCTTACGGAAATACTTTCACCGTGATTTAATCTGTATACATCAGAGTTTTTGTTTGTAGTTGATATATTTTGTTCTATTTGGTAAATAAGCTTTTTTGTTTTTTCCAATGCTATTTCAGGTTTTTTCCCATACACCTGAATTGTCATAAAAGTGTCCATGGCGTTTAGCGAAGTTGAAGCTTTTTTTTCACCGCAGGAAACCAATAAAAATGCAGTGAGAGTAATTACAAAAAGAAACACATATTTATTCATAACAAGAGCATATCATATAAAATTAAAAATCTCCATTCAAAAAGACAGGTATTGTAAATTATCAATATTTTTTTATATATTTTGATTCCCATTTAAATATTCTTATGTTATAATTACATGATTTCTATATACATACTAAAGGATTTACTTATGGCAAAATCTAATTTATTTAAGATTGTTGCAGGCATTTGTGCTTTTGCAATGCTTTGGGTAATGGTTTCTTGTGGTGGCGCCAAATATACCGACGGCACATACAAAGGAACTGCTGCTGGACGTAACGGAGACGTTGTTGTTTCTGTTACAGTTACTAACGGCAAGATTGCTTCTGTTGATGTTGTTCAGCACGAAGAAACAGCCGGTATTTGCGAAGCTGCAATTGCAGAAGTACCTGCTGCTATCGTAAAGAAGAATTCTACAAAAGTAGATGCAGTTTCAGGTGCAACAGTTACATCAAAAGCTATTATTGCTGCTGCTGATGCTGCTCTTGCTAATGCTGGTGGAAAAGCCGCAAGCGGAAAAGCAGAAAAAGCTCGCAAAAATGTTGCTGTTACATATACACCTGGTACATACGAAGGTACAGCAATGGGTATGAACGGCCCTGTTACTTTGGAAGTTACTTTCTCTAAAGATGCTATTACTGATATTCAGGTAAAATCATCAAAAGAAACAGGACACGTTGGTGACCCAGCATTCCCGATCATGTTCAAAGATGCTATCGAAGCAAACGGTTCAGGTATTGATGCAGTTTCTGGTGCTACATTCACTTCAATTGCTGTTAAAAACGCTTTGAACGATGCCGCTCAAAAAGCTAATGCTTCCAAAATGGAAGACTTTAAAAAGAACACAGTTAAACACACAGCTCAGAGCCCGATTGATTTAACATACGACGTTATAGTTGTTGGTGCCGGTGGTGCCGGTATCTCTGCCGCAGCTCAGTCAGTTCAGAACGGATACTCTGTTCTTATTATTGAAAAGAACGCCGAAGTTGGTGGTAACACAGTAGTTTCCGGCGGTCAGTTCCAGTCAGTAATGCCTTACCTCGTTTGGGAAAAAGATAATCCTAACGCAACAACAGGTGTTTGTCCTCAGGATGGAAAAACATACGACAAAGTTAAGATGGCTAACGGTAACATCGCTGTTCTTAAGACAATCCTCAACTGGAGCGAAGCTCCATTTGATCCGGCAGGAGCAAAAGACTGGTTCGAAGCCGGTGATATCGACAGACTTTCAAAGCACGGTGTTCATCAGGAATACCTTCCTGTTCTGAAAGCTCTTAAGCAGGAAATCAGAGATTACCTCGCATGGGCACAGCCAAAACTTAACAGCGGCCTTAACGAAGGTGCTCTTACACTGTTCTCAACAGTTAACCTCCATATCTTCCAGACATACTACGGCGGACTCCGTCCTAACGCAGATTTCTCATCATGGATTTATGGTGACTACGACCTCGTATGTCAGTTCATCAGAGACGGTCAGGAACTTAAAGACTGGCTCGTTGATCAGGGTTCAGCATTTGATAACGCTACACAGCCTACAATCGTAGGTGCTCTCTGGCAGCGCGAAAACGATTATCTCAAGAAAGGTCCTACTGCTTTCCAGTGGGGCACATACTTCCAGCCACCGCTTAACACAATCAACGAAGCTGCAGGCAAAAACAAGATTCTTCGCCGCACAGCAGCAAAAGAACTTATCGTAGAAAACGGTAAAGTAACAGGTGTTAAGGCTGAGATGTACGACGGTACACAGGTTACAGCACATGCTACAAAGGGTGTTGTTCTTGCAACAGGTGGTTATGCTGCTAACGTAGCTAAAGTTATGGAAACAAACGAGTACTGGGAAAAAGACAAGATCACAAGCCGCACTCAGACAACAAACCGTTCTGCTATGCAGGGTGACGGTATCAAGATGGGACAGGGTGCAGGTGCTGACGTAACAGGACTTGAATTTACACAGCTTATGCCTATTTCTTGGATCGACAACGGCCAGCTCGCATTCGGCGGCGGTAACTACACAGTTTATATCAATCCTACAACAGGTAAACGTTTCGTAAACGAAACAAGCGAACGTGACGTTCTTTCTCTTAAGGAGTTTGAAAACGGTATCGAGCGCAACAGTGTAAAGGGTGTATTCATCGAAATCGCAAACAGCAAGCAGGGCATCCAGGGTCCATATCCTTATGGAACACCGGGAACAGACGCTTGGAAGACCGATGTTGAATGGAGACAGTATGAGCGCACAATTGACCAGCTCGGCGACCTCTTCAAACAGCTTGGTATTACAGCTGATCCAGCAGTCGTAAAGCAGGAAATTATCGATTACGATAAAGCTCTTATCACAGGTAAAGAAAGCAGTCTGCCAATCAACAAGACAGGTTGGACAGCTCTTATCGGTGATGCAGAGAAGAAAGCAGACGGTTCTTATGACCTTTCTACTTACAAGCTTGAAGGCGTACCTCTCAAGATAAGAATCATGGCTCCGTCAACACACCACACAATGGGTGGTCTTAAAGTTGACACAAGTCGCCACGTTCTTGACAAGAGCGGAAACATTATCAAAGGTCTTTATGCTGCTGGTGAAGTTACCGGTGGTATCCACGCTGGTAACCGTCTTGGTGGTAACGCTATCGTTGAGATCTTTGTATCTGGACGTACAGCTGCTAACGCTATCAAGGCTGATAACTAATCCTAAGATTGTTAATTAGGATTTGTTAAAAAAAGCTGCCCAAAACGGGCAGCTTTTTTTTGTCTATGCATTTGTGGCTATGTCCGTTTGTTTATGCTATAATCTCCACATGAGCACAAACGGCAGGTCACAAAAAAACAGAACTCTCACACTGGAATCGCAAAATATTCCCGTTCTTAAGCAGAGGCTTTTAGCCCTTCAAGATCTGCAGAACGGCACTCCATTTATCAACCGGACAATTAACGCTTCGGTTTTGGATGTGCTGCCGCTCATTCCAAACCAGTTTGCTGACCTGATTATAATCGACCCGCCTTACAACCTGAACAAAGATTTTAACGGTAGCAGATTCAGCGCAATGTCCGACAAAAACTACACCGACTATCTTGAAAGCTGGCTTCCGGCAGTATGCACTAAACTTAAACCAACAGGTTCGCTTTATCTCTG
>DBWK01000073.1:4303-6247 GCA_002308875.1 Treponema sp. UBA1240 | reverse complement strand
CGGAAAAAGCTTTTAGGTCAATATTCATGGCGTCGATATACGGGCTGATTTCATCCAAAACTTTTAGGGTTGCAGTTCCGTTTGTAACAAGGACATTTTCAAGGCCCGCCTGTTTTGCTAATCTTGCTGTGTCGTGCACAAACTCATAACCGATGAGTGGTTCGTTGTATGTAAATGCTATGCCGATGTTGCCGCGGTCGCGCAGCGAAAGAGCGCTTTGTACAATTTCTTCCGGTGGATAATATTCTGCCGTGTTTTTATATTCAAAGGCTTTTTGTGACCATGAAATCGAACTATTCTGGCAGAACGGACAGCGCAGATTGCAGCCATAAGAGCCTAAAGACAAAACCTTGCTTCCGGGTCTGAACATTTTGAAAGGCTTTTTTTCTATGGGGTCAAGCGCAATAGAAGTAAGTTTACCGTAATTGGCAGCGACTATCTGACCGTTACGGCAAGTGCGTCCGCCGCAAAAACCAGTCGCATTTTCTTCTATTTTGCAGTGCCTGAAACATACATCACAAACCGGCATTTCTTTCTCCAAAGCGGTCTTGCCCGCTAATAATGGCGCACAACTTCAAACCGGAACAAGTCGACTTTTTCACCGGGGGCAATGCCGCCTTTGCGTTTTGCAATCGAAATCTGCTGGTCAACTGTATCTACGCCGTCAAGGTCTGGAAGAAGTAGTCCCCTCTTATAGCCGCTCTGAACAATTACGCCGTACTTTTTTACGTCAAGTTCGGCTTCTGATTCAACCTTTTCGGCTTCACCCAAAACATCTACGTTTATTTCGAGATATTTTAATTCGTCTTCTTTTACTGCTTCAAAGCGCGCGTCTTCGGAAACGGCGCATACGGCATTGTGAATAATTTCCTGCGCAAGGTTTTTCTTTGTTGCGGCGATAGTTCCTATGCATCCCCGCAGTGCACCAAACTTGTGGATTGAAACAAATGCTCCGGCTTTTATATTCAGCAGTTCGGAAGGAATCCAGTCCGGCTGTTCCATTTCTTTCCCGTTTTTGACAAAGTATTCGGCGGAGGCTCTTGCAAGCTTTACATAAGCGTCTGATTTTAGGCGTTTTTGTTCCAGTTCATCTTCCTCAAGCTTGAGTCTGTTTGCGAGAAAGTGTCTGCTTTCGTCCTCTCCCTTTGGAATGAAGGAGCAGATTCCGTAGCCAACGCCGGTTACATCTTCGTGGGAGTATTGCGTTGCTTCCACTGCCTTGCCGTCAAGTGCGCCTGCCATTATCACAAAAGATCTGTGCCCGCATTCAGCAGCTTTTTCGCAGAAATTCTCGTCAAAATCAAAAAGTTCCCCAAAACGACCGCCGGAGCAAACATTCATTATCCGCTCATCATACACCGGACCTTCCTCTGCAAAACCATAAGGTCCGTAAGTCTGAAGCTTGTGCGACAAGTCTCCGCTGGCAACATAAACAACTTTTCTGTTCAAGGCTTCGACAGCATCCTTTATCATTATTCCGTATTCATAGTGCTTCAAAAGATCAAAACCCGAAAGCCCCGTGCGGACAAGCTTAAAGTTTTTGTATTTTTTAAGAATAAACCACAGAGGAACCATAGTTCCGTGGTCAAGCTCCGGTTTTTTTTCGCCAAGAGTACCTGCCGGAAATCCGGCATATTTTGCATTGCCAGCCAACAGCTTTACCAGCTCCTCATCGTATTCCATATTGAATTTAACCTGTGGCGCACCAAACTCCGCGAATGAGCCGGCAGCTCCTGAGCCCGGAGATATATGAAAATAATCCGAATACATCACGCTGTGCGGACTTGATATAATAATGGTTTCAGGCTTAAGGGCAGCTATTTGTTCTGCAACTTTTTCATAAGCTTTGATTGTTTTTTCTATCTGCTTTTCACTTCCGCGCCCAACATCCGGTACAATCATCGGCGGATGCGGAACCATAAACGCTGCAATAATTGACATATC
>DBWK01000073.1:3013-4240 GCA_002308875.1 Treponema sp. UBA1240 | reverse complement strand
TATTCTTCTGATTTTTTATAATCTTCGAACAATGAGTCTATACAGTCTGAAATCCAGTACAAATTATAGCCGCGGTTAAATGCGTCCATCGTTGTCATTCGTACGCAAACGTCACCCGAAAAGCCGGCAATAAATAATGTGTCGATTTTATTCTGCTGTAAAATTTCATCTAATTCGGTTTCATAAAAGCTTGAAAATCTTTTTTTGATTATTACGGTCTCGTTTTCTTGCGGAAGCGCGCTCTGAATTATTTTGCAATCGTCTGTGTTTTCCATGCACCACATTGCATCTCTGGTTTTATATGCTTGCGGCCAGTTCGATTTATCTTTTTTATAAACAGTTTTGATATGAATTATTTTGATTTTTGCTTCCCGTGCAAATTGCAGCAGCTTTTCAATATTTGGATTAATTTTGTTGTCAAATTTTGGAGTGTCAAGTTTATAAAAATATTCCTGAAGATCTATTATAATAAGAGCTGGGTTCATTTTTTTTTCTATCCTCATACCCCGGTACGTGTGTACACTTAGCAGATTCTAAACGGATCTGTCTTTTTTTAATTGTATAACAACTTTTCAGAATTTCATAGGATTTTACATATTTAACAATAATCAGCTTAATGCGGGTACTTGCGGTGATTGCTTTCTACATGTAATAATAAATTTACGGAGGTGTTTATGAAAACAGTTTACGATTTTACGGTAAAAGACAGAAAAGGAAGCGATGTAAGGCTTGATTCTTACAAGGGAAAAGTTCTGCTCATTGTTAATACTGCAACCGGTTGCGGCTTTACACCGCACTATGAACCTCTTGAAAAAATGTATAAGGATTTAAAAGACAAGGATTTTGAAATACTTGATTTTCCTTGCAACCAGTTTGCAAATCAGGCACCAGGTTCAGAAGAAGAAATACATAGTTTTTGTACGCTTAAATTTGGAACGGAATTCCCGCAGTTTGCAAAGATTGATGTAAACGGAGAAAACGCGGATCCTTTATTTGCTTTCCTTTCTACTGAAAAACCATTTGAAGGTTTTGGCAAAGGAATAAAAAATGCTGCACTCAATAAATTTGCAAATCTCAACAACAAAGCATTTGGTGAAAAAGCGTATATAAAATGGAATTTCACCAAATTCCTGATTGACCGCGAAGGTAAAGTAATTGCCCGCTTTGAGCCGACCGTTGATATGAATGAGGTTCGCAAAGCTGTAGAAGCGGCTTTATAATTTTTTT
>DBWK01000073.1:894-2892 GCA_002308875.1 Treponema sp. UBA1240 | reverse complement strand
GAGTAACTCATTCCTGGCTTGTGTTAAATTGCGAGACTCATGACAAAGGCTCGAACTATGGAATGGAATCTTATCTTTTTTGTCAACAGCATCCTGCTTGGCGCAGGGCTTGCGATGGACGCTTTTTCAGTTTCAATTGCGAATGCATTAAACGAATCTCAGATGAAAAAAAGCCGCATGTGCTTTATTGCCGGCGTATATGCCTTTTTTCAGTTTGCCATGCCTATGATCGGTTGGTTATGTGTTCATACAATTGTGGAATTATTCGGCAAATTTGATGCTTTTATTCCCTGGATTGCGCTTATTCTGCTTTTGTACATAGGTGGCAAGATGATTTGGGATGCGCTGCATGGAGTTGTAGAAGCTGAGGAAGAGAGTTGTGCTTCAAAACTTACTTTTTCGGTGTTAGTGGTTCAGGGAATTGCAACTTCTATTGATGCGCTTTCTGTAGGTTTTACAATAGCAGACTATGGTTTTTTGATGGCGTTTACAGCTTCTTTGGTTATTGCGCTTGTTACGTTTGTTATCTGCATGATAGGTCTTGTAATCGGAAAAAGGGCTGGCGAACACCTCGGCTCAAAAGCAACACTTATTGGCGGTCTGATTCTTGTGGGAATAGGTATTGAGATTTTTATAAAAGGCGTATTCTTTTAGTGCTGGATTTTTCTCCAAAAAAGCTGTATAGTTAACTAAGACTAACTTTTGTTTGGAGAAGTTCATGAATGGACGTATAGATTTACTCTACACGGAATGTGTGCGGAACAGCTGATTATGACGCATTTAGTAGCTGTTCCAAATATTTATAACCATCCTCATGAAAAATTATTTGACGGCAATGTTTATCTCCCCAAAGAAATCGGCACTCTCAAGCTTTTAAAGAGAGAAAGCCGCGCGCAGATTATATATTATGATTGGGATTTGAGTTTTGTAAATCCAACCCTTGCAAGCCGCCCTGATAATTTTGGCAATGACGAGATTCAGGTTATTTTCAATTTGAACCAGCCGATCGAATGGCAGATTGCACATAGTCGCAATGATTGCGAAACAGTAAAAATGTTCCCCGGCGAAGTATGCGTATTTCGTAATAATGATTATCAAACTTCCATGCAGTATGATGATTCGGTAAACTTTAAGTTCAAGAGCCTTCAGATGAGTACAAGTCATTTTGAAAGTCTTCTTTCAAAATATTTTCCAAAAGAACAGATTGAACTTTGCAAGAACGTTTTTTTGACTCATGTCACTAAAACCGTGATAAGTCCTGATATGTATCATGTTCTTTCCGAAATTGACAGTGCGGAAAAATTTCACGAATTCAAAGGTATTTACCTTGAAGCAAAAATGATAGAACTGATTGCGCTTGTTCTGAATGATATTTTTTACGAGAAAGTACACCTGAATCCTCGTAGTACAGATTCAGATACAACAAAAGTAGAATCCTTGCGTCAACGTATTCAGTTCAATCCAGCGGATGAATATAATGCGACTCAGCTTGCAAAAAACTTGTGCATGAGCGAAAGCAAACTTACCCGTCTTTTCCGCTCACTCTACGGAATCTCGCTGCATCAGTATGTGAAAAATCAAAGACTCGAAAAAGCCGCGTTGCTTCTTTCTCTCGGTGAAATGAATATAACAGAAATTGCTGTAAAATGCGGATACAACAACATGAGCCATTTTTCAAAAGAGTTTCAGAAAAGGTTCGGGGTCGTGCCAAGTAAGTTTAATGCCTGAATTCTGTTAAATAAATCCTGTTTTTTGGTAGAATGCATAAAAAACAAAGTCTATGCTCGTTATGTTAGTTACAACTAACATAACGAGGTGTCTATGATAAAATCAGTTGCTCCGTATATTGGAAAGTATAAAAAGTATACGGTTATTGCATCAATCCTGACAACGCTTGGAATTATTGCAAACGTTGTTCCCTATTTCTTTTTGTATCAGCTGATTGTTCCGCTCACGCAGGGCAATCTGCCGGACTTTAAGTTTGTTGTAATTCGTGTT
>DBWK01000073.1:0-842 GCA_002308875.1 Treponema sp. UBA1240 | reverse complement strand
TATAACACTCTTAAAAATATCCGAATTGCACTTAAAGACAAACTTGAACGCCAGCCTCTTGGAAACATTAAGGAGCTTGGAACCGGTCAGATAAAACGTGTTTTTACAGATGATATTGATCAGCTTGAAATCTTGCTTGCCCATGCTATCCCTGAAGGAATTGCAAACCTTACAGTTCCTGTTGTTGTAATTCTTGCCATGTTCTTTGTAGACTGGCGCCTTACTCTTTTGACTCTGGCCGTTCTTCCATTCGGTGCTTTTGGAATGGCTATGATGATGAAGGCAGGTACTTCTCTTATGGGAGCTTATTATGAAGCCGGCAAAAAGATGAATAACACCATCATCGAATATGTAAACGGAATGGAAGCAATTAAGGTCTTTAATAAAGACGGCGATTCTTTCCGTCGTTTTGGAGAAGCAGTCCGCGGTTACCGTGATTTTACTCTGGACTGGTATAGAGTTTGCTGGCCATGGATGGCAGTTTATAACTCTACACTTCCATGTCTTGCTCTTTTTGCTTTACCGTTTGGTGGACTTATGGTGCTTGGCGGAAAGCTTGCTTTGAGTCAGCTGGTGCTTGTTATCTGCATGTCTTTTGCGGTTGGACCTTCAATTTTAAGAGCCCTCAGCTTTGGAGGAAAGATTCCTCAGTTGAATTATAAAATTGCTGAGCTCGAAAAACTGATTAACGGGGAGCCGATCAAAGCCGGCACAAAAGGCTTTGAAGGCAAGAATTATGATGTAGAATTCAAGAATGTGAAGTTTAGTTATAAAGAAAACGAAGTCCTTCACGGCATAAATCTCAGCCTCAAGCAGGGCACAACCACTGCGCTTATCGGTGA
>DBWK01000117.1:28408-29384 GCA_002308875.1 Treponema sp. UBA1240 | reverse complement strand
GCGAGGAGCTTACGAAACAAGGCTACAGCGATGTTATCCGCGAAAAAACCGGCTTGCTCATAGACGCATATTTTTCTGGCACAAAAATCAAATGGATTTTGGACAATGTTCCCGGTTTGCGTCAGCGGGCCGAGAATGGAGAAATCCTTGCAGGAACAATAGATACGTGGCTTATATGGAAGCTTTCGGGCGGCAAATGCCACGTAACCGATGTGACAAACGCAAGCCGCACAATGCTTTACAACATCTACGAACTTGATTGGGACAGAGATTTGCTCAAATTGCTCGACATTCCGCGTTGCATCCTGCCAGAAGTCCACGATTCAAGCGAAATCTACTGCAACACCGACCCGGATGTATGCGGCTTTTCTGTACCGATTGCATCCGCGATTGGCGACCAGCAATCCGCGCTTTTTGGGCAGGGATGCTTTAACAAAGGCGATGCGAAAAATACTTACGGAACTGGATGCTTCATGCTGATGAACACAGGTTCCAAGCCGGTCGTGTCTAAGCAGCTTTTGACGACAATTGCGCTCGGTATTGGCGGTGAGATTCAGTATGCGCTTGAAGGAAGCGTTTTTATCGGTGGAGCGGTGATTAAGTGGCTTCGTGACGAGCTTGAGCTTATTTCGTCCGCGCCGGAGATTGACCGGCTTGCAGAAAGCGTGCCTGACTCGAATGGAGCGTATCTTGTTCCGGCATTTGTGGGCCTTGGTACGCCTTACTGGGATATGTATGCGCGCGGAACGATTGTCGGCCTTACGCGTGGCGTTAAAAAGGCGCATTTGTGCAGGGCGGCGCTTGAAGGCATTGCGTATGAAGTGCGTGATGTTCTTGATACGATGGTTAAAGATTCCGGCACAGAGATAAATATTCTGAATGTTGATGGCGGAGCTTGTGTAAGTAATATCATGATGCAATTCCAAGCTGATATAATGAACACAAAAGTTTGCCGCCCGAAAAATGTAGAGACGAC
>DBWK01000117.1:0-28319 GCA_002308875.1 Treponema sp. UBA1240 | reverse complement strand
GACAGAGTTTTTACGCCGGAAATGGACGCGGACACACGCAATAAGCTTTACGCCGGATGGAAGAAAGCTGTTGAGCGTTCGCGCGAATGGGCGGAAGAGGATTGATGTCGCAAAGTTTTTATGAAGGCGAGGACGGCTCGCATCTTAGTGCGGATGGCGGCGACCGTTTAGAAAATGGCGGCTCCCGCAATTCGAACCGCAAGTCACCGATTGATTTACAGGCGGAAGAAAACAAGCGTATTCGCGCATTCCTTGTGGGGAAAGCAGAGTCGCGCAGCCAATGGGCGAGTTCTGCACTCGCTGGGGGAACGTCCGCGGGTGGTGACGCAGTAACGGCGACTTCCCCGGGCGGGTCGCCAAACGCGGGGCTCGCCTCGCTTGTGCGGAGTACTGCGCTCGCGAGTGACACACTCGCGTCAACATCTGCAACTCCGCAATTTTCGCACGCTCTCGCCGAGCTTCGTGGGCTTGTGGACACGCTCGGCTTAGAGATAGCCGGCGAGCACATTCTGACGAACATAAAGCCGCACCCTCGGTACGGTATTGGTACAGGCGTAGCAGAAAATATTACTGCGCAAGCCTCGGAAGCACAGGCGGATTGCATCATCTTTGACTTTGAAATCTCCCCGACACACCAGCGGAACTGGGAAAAACTCGCGTCCGTTCCAGTTTTCGACAGGCACGAAGTAATACTCCGCATTTTTGCACAGCGGGCTAGGACAAAAGAAGCTGTGCTTCAAGTGGAGCTTGCCAAACTAGCGTATTCGCTTCCGAGGCTTGCGCACACTTACGGTGACATGGCGCGGCAGCGTGGCGGAAGCTACGGCGCAAAAGGAGCAGGTGAGACAAAACTGGAACTTGACAGGCGTGCTGTGCAGGAAAAAATGTACCGCATAAAAAAGGAACTTGAAAAAGTTCAAAAAGACCGTAAAACAAACCGAAAAAGACGCGATAAAATTCCGTTGCCGACATGCGCTATAGTCGGCTACACAAATGCGGGAAAATCCAGTTTGCTGAACGCCCTTACGGGAGCGGATGTTCTTGTTGAAAACAAACTTTTCGCTACGCTTGATCCCACAACAAGAAGACTTCCTCTAGGCAACGGCTCGGCTGTCTTGCTTACGGACACGGTTGGTTTTATCGATGGGTTGCCACACAATCTTGTAGATGCTTTCAAATCAACACTAGAAGAAGCTGCACTTGCCGATCTTCTGCTTATTGTGTTAGATGCTTCGGATCCAAATATCGAAAATCAATACAAAACCGTAATGAAAGTTCTCGCCGAAATCAATGCCAATGCTGTTCCTTCTGTAATTCTTCTGAATAAAACAGATTTGCTTACAGGCTCCAGTTTCGATGGTTCAGTTTTTACATATCCGGGGCTCGATAATCCTGATGTTGCACCTAAAATGTCAGGAAATACAATACTTAATCGGTTAAACAAAATCTTCCCCGATTCTCTTTCTATCAGTGTGAAAGCAAAAATCGGATTTCAGGAACTTAAATCGGTTATTTCTGAAAAACTACTTGGTAGTGAAGAACATTACTCAATTCCGCTCGAAAAATCATATATCGTGGAGGAAGTCCGTAAAAGTGGGCAATTAATCAGCGAGAAGTGGGAGACTGATTTTGTAAAGATAACGACACGTACAAATATTCGCGAGAAAAATATTCTTGCTCCCTATCTTATGAGTGATAATGCTTGAAAATATAGTGTTCTGATGCTAAACTATCGAATATGGATAATGAATTAGACCCAGCAATTGCAAAACTTCTTGCGGATGCCGCTGCTGCTTCAGGCACAGATTTTTCACCCCAAGATAATAGTGTTCCTCCAATAATAGAGCAGATGGATCAATCTGAACCAGCTCTAGAGGCACCGCCTGAACAATCTGATGATAAACAACCGCTTAAAGTCGATTTAAGCAGAAAACAGTTCAAACCAATTGAAAATTTTTTCTCGGATCATAAGAATGCAGTTTTCTCGGATCCGCAATATTACAAGCTTGCCCTTTCTGGAGAAAAAGAATCTTCTCAAAAACTCCACAATCTTCTTTCGAAGTATCTTACTTGTACAGATCCAAAGGATAGAACAGTATATCGTCAGCAGATGGTTAATATTTATTGGGAATTTGTGCGCTCTTTGGCTCCCAAAATGGCTGATCACACGATTCCTCTTGCAAAACGGATGCTGATGAGATACGCCGTTGTTCTGCCAACTTTGTTTACACCTGAGCAAAAAGATCTTTTTTCATCTGCTTTTGTTGAAAATACTTATGATGAACCGATTTACTACCTTGATGAATGGTTCGATTTGCTTGGAACAGGACGGCTTACGCTTTCTGCAACTGATGAAGCACGTCCTCAGAAAAAAACTGGTACTGGTTCAGAAGAAGCACAGCGGTTGATACAACTTCAGAGCAAGAATATGGGTAAGCTCCAGACATCGGAAAACTTGCT
Organism: Treponema sp. UBA1240; assembly: GCA_002308875.1. Taxonomy (GTDB): domain Bacteria; phylum Spirochaetota; class Spirochaetia; order Treponematales; family Treponemataceae; genus UBA1240. The sequence continues at coordinate 25,859 of DBWK01000117.1, read as the reverse complement.
TACTGCCAAAGAATCAGAGCGTACGATGATAGAAACCGATATCAAAGCGCGTCTGAACAGCTTGTGTGAGCATCATGTAATTCCAGGACTTGAGCCGCATACTTCGCCATATTCAGAATCTCAAAAAAAATTGGTTACCGAGATTAATGAAAGGCTTCGTCAGCTTCTGAAAATAGACAAAGATTTGCATTCAAACCTTGCAGAATATAAAGAAGCCAGAGAAATTGGCGACAACCTTAAGCAGAAATTAGCAGCAAACCCAGATGCTGCGGAAGTAAGCAGTGCTGATGTAAATACTGAAATTGATACTGTGCGCCAGATGTCAAAAATGACGGTAGGACGACAAGGAAATCATTTCCCTGTTTTTACCAAAGAGTTTTTCCATTGTATTCCGCGCCAGACCGGTTTCCGCGAAAATGTAATAGACATGATGGCTTGGATTGAATCTATCGATCCGGGTGCATTCTGCCGTGTCCATAAAAACATGCTGAACCGCATTGTTCCTTATGTTATTCTTGTTCCAACTTATGGAGATACCGGATTCTGTTGGGAACCATTTGACCGCTACAATCGCGTAACAAGCCGTGGCCGTATTGTTGTTCCGATGTATCCAAAAAGCCTACAGATTGCAGTGCTGACTGCCGTTGCGGATCTTCGTTGGCAAGTTGCAAAAGAAAAGGCTTCGTATTACTGGATGGAAGAAGGTCTTACAGGACAATACTACCAGTGGATAGATTCGCAGAAACTGAAAGGTGATCTTAAAGAATTTTTTATAAACGACTATGTTCTTTGGATGACGAAGGAAAGCGAGGGTGTCCAAAAACTGGATAAGGAAGTTCGTGGAATTTTCTGGAGATTTATGCCGTTCCCGCAGGAGCTTAAAGATAAGCTTAAGACACGTAGCCTTGTGTACCAGGAACTGTGTCAGCGTGATATAAACAGATCGATGTCCGATGGCTATTGATCCGTGCCGTGTTTTAATTCGATGCTTAACATTGGGGCATTGATCAGTGAATAAAATGGTTTTTACAGCCGCTTGTATAATACGAGCGGCTTTTTTTTGCGCGAGTGTTTTATGCAAAGCTTACGAACGGTGAGCTTGTTTTTATGCCTAGTGTTTTTTCTGTTTTTTCACGAAAAGAGGGTCGAGTTTATCAGCCAAATTAAATTTTACTATTACCCAATTTACAAGTTTTTGATACGTTAGCATGGAAAGGAACAGCGACGCTATTAATGATATACCGAAAGCTACTGTAAATGCGTCTGGGTTGTTTTTGAAAATTAAAAACGAAAGCAAAATGAGCGTAATACCAATCAAAAGTGTCAGAAGAACGCTTACTATTGTTCCAACAATGATAAATACAATTGTATTTTGTTTATTTGTCATTTGATTTCTCCTATATAAATTCAAATATCTGTATTTGAGGCATCTCTAAAACTCACTTTCATGATATTTAGAGGTTGCCATATTTTTTTACCGAGGGCGTAATATCATCTTAGTTGTTGATTAATCGCGATACGGTTTTGCTTTTTTTTGCGCTGTTTTATTCTCTTTATTCTCTTCTGCTGGTTTCTCGTTTTTATTTGCTTTTCTTTCTTTTCTCACTTGAGTGAAAAAAGATATCATAAGCAGAATACCACATACCATTATGAAAGAATCCGCCATATTGAAAGTTGGAAAACGTTCGAAGCCGAAAAGTCCGAAGAATTTCACATCAATAAAATCGACGACTCCATCTTCTCTGAAGATTCTGTCAAATAAATTGCCGAATCCACCTCCTGCAACACCGCAAATGAACCATCTCTGAACCCATGTAAAACTATTGTTACGGAAATACACGACCATGACAATAATAAGGATAACAACAGGAATTGCTGCTAAAAGAATAGAACGCAATGTCTGCGGTAAAGAACCGCCTATACTGAAAGCCGCACCTAAATTACGTACATGGATAATTTGCAAAAAGTCTCCGAAAAAACGTAATCTTATAGTGTACAAAGGAATATATGTTATAACAAGCCATTTTGTAATTTGGTCAAAAAGAAAAACCCCTATTCCAAAAAACACAGGGATCAATTTTTTTTTGAAACTTTCATTAGTTTTTTTCGGATCTTCTGTAACTATCGACTCATTAAGTGATTCCGTTGTAATTTCTTGATTTTTTACGTCCATCTTGCTCATCTTTTTATCAGACACTTTTTACCCCGTTTATAAACCAGTAGGCGCAGGAACAAATACCGTCTGTATATCTGTTTCACACGCTAATTTTTTCATGATGAGAGATACTCCCACCGTTTCTGTATTATAATGACCTGCCGCAATAATGGTAAGCCCATTTTCTTTTGCCATGTGATAGCAAACATGCCCGATTTCTCCGGTAATAAATACATCTGCCCCAGAATCCGCGGCTGTTTCTGCATCACTTTCCCCATCACCGGAAATAATTACTGCTGATTTCAGTTCTTTTGGCCCGAACGGAATCACAGCGTTGCATTTTGAGCCGTCTTCTTCCAGCTTTTTTACAAGGCTCTCCACTGTTGCAGGCTCGGCAAACTCGCCTTTAACACCTACTGTCATGCCTCGCCATTCTCCGAACGGTTCCAGTTTTTCCAATCCGAGCATTTTAGCCAGACCGTAATTATTTCCGTATTCTTTATTAGCATCGAGTGGAATATGGCTCGCATAGAGAGCCATATCAGCATCGAGTAATGCTTTTATTCGTTTATAATGATTCCCAGTGACAGAAAGTGGTGAACCCCAAAAAAGACCGTGATGAACAAAAAGAATGTCCGCATTTTCGGCTGCGGCTTTTTCTATTGTCTCAAAACATGCGTCAACTGCGAAAGCTACTTTTTTTATCTGTTTTCCGTCTGGATTGCTGTTTTGCACCTGTATACCGTTCATAGATATATCAGCCATAAAATCTTTTCGCTTCAAAAAGGAATCTGCCCATGTATCAAATTCATTCAGTGTCATTTAAACTACTTCCCATTATCCATGCTTTTCTTAATATACTCTGTAAGCTTTTCCGGAAGCTTGAAATTTTCTTCGCGGTTTTTTCTGCTCCATCGGTCAGGATTTACGAAAACTGCCTCCGCGGGTTTCGTCAAAGCAATAAGCCCACAACCGTCTAATTCCAAAGGGATATTAGTATATTCAGGAAATGCTCCGCTTATCATGTCGGTTGGAAAATCGTCCGTCAGAATGTATAGCTTCCTTTCAGGATATCGTTTTTTTGCGATATCGATAAGAACCTGAGTTTCTATCAGTTTCTTACTATAAAACTCATCTGAAAGCTTTTGGTAACGTTCAGGATCCCTTTTATCGATAACGCGCATCATAAAGGGACGTAAAAATGAATTATCCCATTTTTCTGCTGAAAACTTAATGTCATCGGCATTCGTTTCTAAAATGAGCGATGTATAACCTTCTTGCGCAAGTTGTCTAAGGAGAGGGGCATAATCGTATCTGTCAGCGCAACATCCCCCGATGCATAGAAAGATTTCGTTCGGTTTTGAATTCGTGGTATTAGAAGAATCATCAGTGTTTGCAGAGTTATTAACGGAAGGTGAATACGTGTATAAAACAGCGTTTACCGGGTCAAAAAGTTTTTCACGCTCTTGCATGCCCCTGTATGCGCTTCCTGTGTACATCGTTTTAGTAACAGTAAATTCAGGCTTTGAGTTGAAATTGAGAGAAAGCTCCATGTCAGCTACAGGACAATACAATACAAGAATGACGCTCAATGCCAATATCGCTAATAATTCTATAAATGATGCCGCACAAAATGGAAAGCTGTAATGATCGACAAAAAGTCTGTTCTTAAAACGGAGCATTGCACGAAAGTTCGTGAAAAAAACAAGCAGTACCAGTATGGAAAGCATTATTGAGAAAAAATGAATACCGAATGCAAACAAATACAGCCCTGTAATGATAACCGAAATCGGAAGGAACATAACAATTGCATCGATTCGTGGCTTTTTGAAAAAAATCGGTCTAAGTACAATGGGCAGCTGCAAAAGAAGGATAAGCAATCCGCCTGCAAAAAAACTGGACATACTTTTTTATGATAAAATAAAAAGTGATTAATAACAATAGAAATATTGTAACCATTGTGACTTATATAGCTGACATAATTGATATGCCAGCTATAATACCGTAATTTTACAGACGGTGCGGTACAAAATTGTAAAGCTGGCTATATTTCTTCTTTCGGTTCTTTTGCCGGTTTCAGAGCTTTTGGTGTTCTTGGGCGGCTCACCTTCTTGAAAATGCGGATAAGAATACCAAGTTTGCCGAAAAGCAGCCAGTAAAGCAGAATGATTACTGCGATTGTCGGAATACCGCAAATAATCAGATAAAGTAGTATTCCAATGAATTCGCTGAAAAAATCAACTACGGATGAAAAAAACTGCCGTGTGCTGTCGTCAAAGTCCGGCCACTGGAAACTGCCGTCGTTGTCAGTGCGGAACGGAAGCGATGCGTTTATATTGATTGTAGAATAGTCGATGCGACCGTTGAGCCGCTTCATGCTGCCTTCCATGTACTCAATATCTGAAATTACGCTGTTCAGCTCGCTTTCTATTTTAAGCAGATTGTCGATGTTTTCCGCACGCTGAAGATATTCGCTAAGCCTGTCGCGCATTATTTTGCGGGTTTCTAGCCGTGTTTTAAGGTCGTAGTACGAGTCAGAGACGTCTTCCGTTGAAACAGAGCGCGACTTAACCGCCCCGATGTTTCCCACGGCGTTCATAGCGTCATCAAAGTTCGTGCTGGGAATTTTCACTGTGTACCACGCATTAGTCGGGTTGCTGCCTGATGAGAAAACGTATCCGCCGTATTTCTCTGCCCATTCGGCCACGAGCGTGTCAGTTGTTTCAAGATTATCGACCTCGAAAGACAAAGAACCTGTTTTTACGAGCTTTCTTTCGGTTTCTTCCTCGACGACCGCGCCTGTCTCATCCATAATCATGCCGTTGGCCATCGGTTCAATGCTCGGTGAAGGAACCGGCATAGCGGATGTTTTCCGAACAGCTTGAGGTGCTGCCATAGCCATTGCAGGCATTTCCATTTCGACCGATTCCATATCATATTCTGAGGAAATGCCGTAAGTTCTGCCGCTCGCGTTTTTTCCACCGCCTTTTGCGCTGTCACTGCAACCAAAAGTAAAAAGAACTGTAAAAAGCAGCAAACTCGAAAATAACACTTTTAACACATGTTTTGTCATATAAATCCTCGTATCTTATTTTTGATTTTCGTCTGGCCAGCCGTTATGATTTACTTGTGCTTGGCACAAACGCTATCTAATATATTACCAACATTTCTGTTTTTCATAAGTTACAATTTCACAAATTATCAGGGCGGATGCGGCAGCAAGCTGCCACCGGGTGTTCCGCCGTTCCGCGTCAGTGCGCTTCATCCGTCCGCTCGGACATTGCCGGACAAGCCGGCAAATCTATCGCTCCCGGACGCCTGCGGCGCGGCTACACCCCCTACCGCATAGCTGTTTGTTCCGAAGGTTTTATCCAATAATCACAAGCACAATGTCAAAAATGACAAATAAGAGCTATCGGTTTTCACATTCTATTATTCCGTACGCGTCTGAAAGTCCTTTTGTATAAGCCAACGCATACATTTGCAGTTTTTTTGTACCCTCTGGAACATTAATGATATAATCATTTTGAAATTCAGTCGGAAAATATTGAAGAGGCATACCGTCTGCCATAAATAGAGTATCTCTTAACAAGATATTATGCTGACCCTTCATCCGAATGAATCGGATAACGTATCTGCCACCGCCTACAAGTTTGTCAGAAAAGTCCCAAGATCGGCGGACACTGTACTCTTCAAAATCAGTTTTTAGCCAACCGTCTGTTTGTGCAGGCTCGGCATCTTCTTTTAGTATTCGTGCTGCAGCTTGTTCCAATGTTTCATCTGGAATTTCAAACTGATAATTGTTTTTTACAGCGTAATCATAAGCCGTGCTGCCGTTTTTAACGACCCAAATAACACCCGGTTCGGTTATCCGTTCACCGAGTTTTTTAACACTTTCTGGTACTACAATTTTGGGGATTCTGTTGGTTAGGAAAGCCGCATCTCCAATTTCTTTTACACTGTCTGGAATGACAATTGTCTTTGTTAATGGGTTCTCAGCGAACGCATTGTTACCAATTTTAATTATTGTAGATGGAATTTCAAGCTCTTCGATATGTGCGTTTCTGAATGCACCACTACAGATTATTTCAACTGATGACGAGAAAACGATTTTCTTAAAACGGTTATAGTTAGAGTATTCTCCAGCACCGATGCCCATAAGATTGTCTGCAAGATACAATACCTTATCTTTAATAACATCTTTAGCTGGTTTCGGCCTGTTCATTTGATCTGAGGAAAAGAAGTCTGAATTAAAAAGTTTCAAATCCGTGTATGGCAGTTCACCAGTTTCAAATAATTCCTGAAATACTTTTGAACCTACTCCTGGCCAGCTCGTTTTGCCGTATCCTTCTTCGGCTCCATCATTACACATGTTACCGTCATTGTGGTTATACCCCATGTTGTGTGAAAATTCATGATAAAACGCTCCGCCAGATTTACCTAAATTACGGAACCAGCCACTTAATAACCATAGCCCACTTCCTCCTAAATCTCCCAATCCGCCACCATCACAATTGCCTAACAAAAATGTGTGATTACGAGTTTTTTCCAAAAGCAAGGACATCTCTTCTTTTGTCATAAATTTTTCTAAAAAATCATCTGTAACGAGCCATTTTTTTTCAACATACTCATAGTTCAATGCTTCATACTCATCACTTGCAATTACGTAGGCATGGTTACATATCGTTGCAAGCCATTCCCGGCAATAGACAGGGTACATCGGCAAGCATGGAACACCAGTATTGCCAGAGTCGGTTGGTCTGAAATAATTTCCATTGAACGAAACTGACCAGTCAAGGGCTAATGATGTCAACGTATTGTATAAAGGATCATCGGAACCGATTACAAAATCCTCTAAATCGATTGAGCTTTCTGCTTCGCAAAGGATTGTCCGTGTAAGCGGCTGGATCGTCTTTTTTCTTATTAGCGGCTTACCATTTAATTGAACTGTAACATTCTTACAAGGTTTGAGTAAAAACGAAGTAAGTACAATTCTTCCATCAACTTCCTCTATTTTAAGCGACTCTTGAACTTTGAATTTGTACGAAGTCCAGTTCAAATAAGGATCATCGTCGCACAAAATGCGTGTAAAATCTTCGTTTATTTGCTTAGACTTGTCTTTTGTGTAAAAGTTAATATCAGCGAGCACTTCACAAAGATAATAGCCGTTTGCTCTCATGCATCTGTCGCTTTCTGTGTTTCGTTTGACACGGATTATCGTGTTGTCATTGAATGCGTTTTTTCCTATTTCCGTAATGTTGTTGTTCAGGTCAACTTTTTCGAACGGCAAGGTTTTTAGCAGCCCTGCCTTAATTGTCGTGTTTCCGGAAACAGCCAGATACGACAAGTCAATGTTGTCAATGTTCTGTTCATCAATTCCGATAAAATCGATTTTGTACCCTTTGTCGTTAATTACTTTTTGTGCTGTACTTCCTAAATAACAATGGAAAATCCGCGTGTCTTTATTTCCAAGAATACCGTCAACTTTTATTTCTTTTATAGACTTTGGAAGAAAAACTGAATTCAATTTTGGGCAATTGTTGAAAGCATTTCCATAAAGCGTGAGGTTTTCTATGCCGTCCTCAAAAACTACTTCCTCAAGATTGGAGCAGCCGTTGAATGCATTATCTGCAATTGCAGTAAAAGCCTTGGGGAAAACAATTTTTTTGAGTCCGGTATTATTTTTGAACGCTGCGGCACCTATTTTTTCCACTGTGTCCGAAAATCGGATTTCAGTGATTTTTGCATTGTCTTTATACAGATTATCTTGTACTTTCGTCACTCCGCTGGCGATATAAAGCACACCTTCGTCCATAATGTTGCTTTTTGATGATGCGATCCATTCTTCTTTTGAGTGCGTAGGTTTGGTATCCGTCAAAACCATGCGCTCGTCGCCACTGAAATATGCATGTGCTTCCGAATACTTATCAACCAGGATTTTGCTAAGATTCGGACATTCACTGAATATCCAACTTCCAAAAGTTGTAACCGTTGCTGGAATATAGATTTCTGTTAAATTTGCGCATCCTTTGAAAGCCCTGTCACCGATTTTGGTTACAGTCGCCGGAATAGTAATCTTCCTAAGCTCTGAATTAAGATATGCGCTGCCTTTTATTTCTGTTTTTCCATAAGGAATGATGATGACACCGTTAAGAATAATTGTTCCATTGGAATTCGTTCCGCCTGCAGTATAGGCCTTTGCTGAAACTTTGAGAGTTTTTGGTGCACTGTCAAGATTGAATTTGTAAATGATTGTTTTAGGATTATTTCCAGCTGATTTTTCTTCATTATCTGTTAGGACAGTTTTGCCGTCAGCAGTAATTATTACATCTTTCAGGCACAGTTTGTGTCCGCCGCTCGTGAAGTTGAACGAAATGGTATTGCTCCCCTTTGTGAAATTATCAACAGGAAATTCCCAAGAATAATCTTTCCATTCTGTTGTAAACTCATTTTTCTTCCAACCGATTTCAACAGGCAGTGTTGCTTGAACAGGCGGATTGCTGGTAAATGCCAGCCGAGGGTCATCCTTGAAAAACGCATGGGCTAGGGAATTTTTGTCTACTTTTATTGCGATAAGATCCTTGCAATCAGCGAAAATCTCGTCTCCGAATTCAGTCACAGTCGCTGGAATTGTGATTTCTTTGATTGCGGTGTTTTTGAAAAGTCTGAAGCTAAGGTTTGAAAGCCCTTCGTGGAGCGTGACTTTTGTAAGGTTTGTGCAGTTTTGGAATGCCGCATCGCTGATTGTCTTTACAGATGACGGTATTTCTATTTCAGTAAGGTTTTTACAGTTCTGGAAAGCAAGTTTACCGATTTTAGTAACTGATGAAGGTATTATGACTTTGGATATTTCCTTGTTGTCCTTGTATGCATTCGCTTTTATTTCTGTTGTTCCGTCATCAATGATGAGACCTGTTGTTGCTTTTATCTGAGAAAAAGCCGATGAGGCAATGAAAGCGAAAAAGAGAAAACCAAAAAGATTACGTGCAGTTTTCATATTATTATTTTATCACGTAATTCTAAATTTTGGCTAAACTTGACGGATTTTTTTGAAGCAATGCAAGGAGTTTTATAATAGCGAGCGGCATTGTGGGGATGGAGTGGCAGTGAGAAGGCGAGGGAGTTGTGAAACCCTCGCAGACTGCCATAACTGGCGGTCGAGGAGTTTGAAGCGAGGGAACCGTTCATGACATTTTGCACAAACATCAGGCGGTTACCCCTCGCCCAAAAGAAATTAATTAGAACTTACCACCGCCAAGCGAGAATGAGACGTTGAATCCCATATTACCACGCCATTTGTCACCATTAGACCGCATAATTGCCATCAAGGTGTTCTGGTCGCTCATTGCGCTTAGGTAAATATATTCGCTTTTTTCGGGACCGAACGTGAACGAAGGACCGAAAGACATTGAACAGTTTCTGAACAACTTAATCGAACAGTTCAGGCTTGCCATTCCGGAGAAATCTGTGAGCGACATAATGCCAAAGAGAGAAAGTCCAATGTCATTGTTGTCGAACAGGCCAGATTTCGAAAGACTTGTCGCTATGTAGTGCTGTCCGCAGTATGAATAATTAAGTTGCTTAGTAAGAAGTTCCTGAAGCGTGCTTTCTTTTATGTTTTTCACACCGAATCCATTGTAGAAATACTGCAATGAAAGCGAGATTTTAGGTTCGTTCCATGTGTAAGAGCCGCCCAAAGTCGCCTGGAACACTGGTTTTTTGCCAGAAAATGATCTTTTTTCTGCCCATTCCTCTTCAAGCCCCCAAGCGAAAACACCTTCTGCAAAAAGTGAAATATCCTTTATGCTGCCAGTTGCTGTTGCAATAAGACGCGGAGCACGCCTCCACTTACACCATGCGCCAATTCCAATTTCGTAGTTGCCTACAAGGAACTCATATTTTGCGGCGAGAGCGGCATCTCTTACAACATTCTTGTCGCCAAGTACTCCGTAAATGTAAATACAGTTCTGCGTTCCGGGAATAGTTATCTGTGTGCGGAGTGAAACAGGGCCTTCTCTGTCAGCAGTCGGGTTTTCTGGATCAATAGCACCTAGGTTGATAACGTCCGCCGGGCTGAAAAAGTAGCCGACGCCCCATTTTACGGTGTGCTTTCCGAATCGGAAATAAACGTTGTCGCCAAGGCTGAAATCTGTGAAAAGTTCTTTCACATAGAAGTTCGGCACATTTGCAGAGCCAGTCGTTGCAGAGCCGATGGTTGCGGCGAACGGATAGTCAACGCCGACTTTTCCGTAAAGGCGGAGAATTTCATCTGGATGAGCATCGAAGTAAAGTTCCGCACCGATTCTTGGAGAAAGGGAAGTGTTATATAATGCCTCTTTCCAGTATTGCCACTTTTTGGCATCCGAAGAAAAAACATTTGTCAGGCTGACGCCGGAACTTAAGCCGAATGACGCGGAGCCGCCAAAGCGAACTTTTTCCGTGTTTATAAGATCAAGCCCGGAGAAAATGGAAAGCGAGGAGGAAGAAGAGCTGTCGGCTGTGATTTCTTCACCGAACATATCATCATCACTTCCGAACATGTCATCATCTGAGCCGCTTAAAAACAAGTCATCGTCAGAAGAAGACATAAAAAGCCAATCGTCGTCGGAGGAAGAAACCGTGAAAAGGTCATCATCCGACGAGGTGAACAGCCAGTCATCGTCGGACTGAGCAGTTACACCAAACAGCAGACTCGCGCAAATCAATACGGCAACGGCTTTTCGGAAGAAGCTGGATGTGCCACAAGAAGCCGTGTCAATTGCGTTAGTTGTACATATCTCGCTTTTCTTAGCGGCTTTTTCCATTATGGTTTTTATCATCTGCTGGTTTCTCCGTTAGTTGATGCTTTCAAGATAAGCTTTCGTAAAAATCTTATCCGGCAGCTTGTTCAGGCTTATATCAGAGATAATCTGCTGTGTCTGCTCCCCAGGATTAAGCTCATCGCGCATGATAACCTGTGTCGCTACATATTTTCCCTGAACTTTTGTGTATTTTGGCATAAGGATTGTACGCATAAGGCGGTCACTGGAGCTGTAATCCTCTTCTTTAAGCAGAATCGGAATATCTTTGCGAATGTAAAGGATTTCTTTCGCGTAAGTTGCGTTACCGGAAATACCTTTTACCTCAACGATAAGACAATCATATGAGCCGAGCTTACCGACCTTTGAGCTAAGAACCTGAAAATCGTCGCGCCAGTTGTACTCGCTTTCAAGATCAGAAACTTTTGTATCTGAATCGCCGATGTTCTCTTTTATTGATGTATGTTGGAACTTGCGTCCTACTGCATCGTAGTACCAAAGGTTGTCTCCTTCGCGAAGATAGCCGTTTCCTTTGTCCGCTTCTGGCAGAATCTGTATTAAAGAAAACTGATCTTTTTCCGGGCGTTCGAAAAGCTTGAACTGCATCTGGCTTTTCGGCTCGCTCGGCTTTTCAACGATAAGCGTTACTGTGCAGGAATAATCCACATCACCAAAATTAATCTGCTCGTAAACTGAGTCCAATGCTTTTTCACCATCAGCAACTGTCTGCGCCGACAATGAGAAAACGCAGACGGAAAGCAACAGAACACAGGCTGTAAGTATTTTTTTCATGTATATCTCCTTATGCTTTGAGTTTTGCGACATCCGGCGAGATGCTCGCACTTAAGCGCACATACCTTCTGGATGCCGCAAAATTGCACTGCCCGCAACGCAAAAGCCTCGCGAGCAACTTAAAATCATTTTACTGTACGAAGTGCTTCTGCCGGGTTCATGCGCGAAGCTTTCTTAACTGAACCAGACACTGCCACAAGCGTGAGCAGCACAACAATCGCTACCTTAAGAAGAACAGACAACGGCGTAAGTATAAACGTAATATGGCTGTTCTTAAGGAAGAACTGGAACACTTCATCTGATATAGTGAACAGTCCGAGTACATTCATAGCGATAACCGCAAGCACAAAGCCTACTGCGGCACCGAACAAAGAAAGCAGAACAGCTTCCCATGCAAATACACGGCCTGAATCGCGGCGTTGCATACCAACGGCTCGCATTGTACCAATCTCGCGGATGCGTTCGTACAGAACCATGCGATATGTGTTTGCAATTCCAATCATTACAACGAAAAACAGAACAACCAGGATGCCAAAGCTTATCCACTGTGTGTAAGAAACAATCTGCTTAAGGGCAGGAGCTTGGTCATACATCGATGTTACCGCGAAACATGTTCCATTCCAGTCAGAGTCGTTAATCTGCTTGTAAATGCTGCTGCTCGGGTTATTCGGGCTTTCCGCGACCCCCTGAAGCCTGCTGGCAGTCTGCGGATTCCATTGACGAATCTGGTTTTCTATCAATGTAGCCGCCATTTCCTGCTGCTCAAGGTTATTCAACATTACGCTGATGCAGTTGAAGTCATCCTGAGGCAGCTCAACAAGTTCGTTAACATAGTCAATATGCGCATAGCAAGCAATTGAACCTATAAGGCTTATATCCTTGCTCTTGGCGGCTACGTAAAACTCACCGAAGTTCGCTTGTCCTGAATACGTGTTCAAAGAGAACAGAATCGTGTCTCCAATCTCAATCTTCATGTTTTTCATCGTTGATTCGCTCATGATGATTGCATTGCGACGTTCTGCGTTCTCCCAGCTTCCTTCCACAAGCTGGATTTTATCTTTAAGGAATATTTCTTCATCGAAATCGCAACCGAAAACATTCGACATGCTCTTTCTTCCCTCAAAGATAATTGTTCCGCTAGTAATAGTACGTCTGTTCGCATACTGATACGGAATTCCTGAAGCCTTAATTGAAGTAAGGATTCTTTCAGCATCCTCTGGACCGGTAGAAACAATCGGTTCTTTGGTGCTGTCCTGACTTGTATGGTTTTCACGCTCAATTATAACATTTCCGCCGAAGAGGAACGCAAACTGCTCTTCAAAGTTGCGCATACCTCCGGCGACAATTCCGTCAATAAGCGTAACGATAAAGAATCCAAATGCAATTGCTCCCGCAAGCATGAACGTTCTTTTTTTCTGGCGTGAAAGATTTCGGAATGCTAAAGATATTGTCTTCATCATTACTCTCCTTGATTCATTGCCTTAAGCGGCGTTATGCGCAAAGCAAGGGAAACCGGATAGAAGTTCGCAAAAATACTTCCTATCAGAATAACAAAAGCTGTAGTGAATACAGAAGTGAAAGTCGGTATAAAGCTCAAAGATGCGCTTCCCAGAATGACTTTCGCGCTTGAATCTGCAATTGATATGTGGCAAGCGTTCAATATGAAGCACACCAAAAGCCCAAGGATAACACCTGCAATGCAGGCAAATCCTGATGTTGTGACTGCTTCCGCAAAGAAAAGCTTGCGTATAAAGCTTCTGGAACCGCCAAGAGCGCGCATCGTGCCGATTTCGCCTGTTCTTTCCAAAACTGAAACGACAAGCGTATTCATAATAACGATGAACACAACTACAGCAAGCAGTACAATCATGACTGTGAACACACCGGAAAGAAGTCCTGTTGCCTCAACGAAATCAGCAGCGGCGGCTTCCCAGTCAACAGCCGTACACATAATGCCTTTCTCACGGAAAATAGCGTTAAGCTCAGCGATTACTTTCGGGGTATTGTTCTTGTTCTTCAGTTTTATCAGCAAGAAGTTCCATGCACCGTCATCCACAGTGTTAAGAAGATCGCGCAATGAAGTGTCACCAAGAATGTTGTCGTAGTCTTCTTCGGAAAGCGCAACGTCGGTTACGGCTGCGTCCGAGAAATCGAACATATCGTCTTCAAAAATATCACTGTCAAAGCTGCCAAAAAGGTCGTCTTCTGAAAGCGAACTCAAACCAAGGTCAACAGTCTCCGGCAACTCCTCTGCAAAAATTGAGCCGTAAGTGAGGTTTGCCATAGCCCTTGCCGTATTCGGGTCGATATAGCAGACATCAACCATAGCTGAGTCAATGTTGGCTTTCTCGAAAATACCGCAAACCGTAACCTCGCGAAGTGTCTGGCCGCCCATAATGCCGATTGCAAGAACTTTGTCGCCGACATTTACAGGAATACCGTAATAATCTTCGAAGTTTTTCTTCGTAGTGCTTTCAATAAGAATCGTAGGCTCAGTCTGTGAAGGAAGCGTTCCTTCAATCAGTTTGATGCTTGAGAACATGTCGTAATAGTCAGGGGAACCCGCAAACGCATAACCATACGGATATGTCGCAGAAGGATCACGCTCATAATTCGGATCAGCATTCTCTGTGCTGAGCATCAACATGCTCGATATTACAGAACCCTGTCCAGATATAACGTGGTTTGTTGCATCGTATTCGGCAACAATTTTACGAAGCTCTTCTGTGTCAGGAATAGCCGGAGTATCGGGCATGTTACCAACAGATATGGCAGAAACGCCGAAAAGAGAAATACGTCCGTTCTCAACATCCGGTCCGTGAATCATTATGTCTCCGGTGTAATTCTCAACAAAATCACGCTGAAGACTCGTTTTAGAAGATTCCAGGAAAGCATTTCCTACAATGATGACAGCGACACCAATCATTATAAGAAGCCCCAGAATAATTGTCTTTGACTTATGCTCCCACAAGTTTCCAAGAGCAATTCTAATAACTGCAGGCATCCTTATACCTCCGCAATCTTGTCCGTGACATACTTGTCTTCAACAATCTCGCCGTCCAAAAGCCGGATGATATGGTTACACATATTTACGATTTTTGCGTCATGCGTGGAGAAAACGAATGTAGTCTGGAATTCCTTGTTCAAGTCTTTCATAAGGGCAAGAATCTGATCTCCGTTCTTGGAGTCAAGGTTAGCCGTTGGCTCATCGGCAAGGATGATAGGAGCTTTTGTTACCAATGCACGCGCAACAGCTGCACGCTGGCGCTGACCACCGGAAAGCTCGTTCGGCTTGTGTGTCTTCCACTCAGTAAGACCTACTTTTTCAATAAGGTAGTTTATCCACTCTGTTTTTTCTTTCGCGCTCATATTGTTCTTTGCGAGCAATAACGGGAATTCAACGTTTTCGTAAACGTTCAGAACCGGAATAAGGTTGAACGTCTGGAAAATGAATCCGATTGATGAATGGCGCAGTTTCGTTATGCGGTTATCAGTTTTTGCCGGTAGAATGCCTTTCTTAACGGCTTTAGCAGCCTGCTTTGAATTGAAATAATTC
Source organism: Treponema sp. UBA1240 (assembly GCA_002308875.1). Classification (GTDB taxonomy): domain Bacteria; phylum Spirochaetota; class Spirochaetia; order Treponematales; family Treponemataceae; genus UBA1240. The sequence goes on along the minus strand of DBWK01000117.1, from coordinate 10,558 downwards.
TCGTAAATGTCTTTACCGTCTATTTCAAGGTAACCGGATGTAGGAATATCGATAAGTCCGATCATATTGAGAATTGTTGACTTACCGGAGCCTGACGGACCGGAAATTACAGCAAACTCACCTTTGTTTATCTCAAAAGATGCTTTTTTAACTGCCTCAACTTCCACTTTTCCTAAAGGATATACTTTACGAATATCCTGGAGCTTGATAATAGCCATAAATGACCTCCTCTATTTTGTAACTGCCACGTCAAATCTGGCGAAACAGCAATGTTTTCAACGCGTTTCCGGATTGAAACTACGCTCCCTGCAGAAAAAGCGCAGTTGCTTTCCGTCTTTTTGCGTGTATTGATACACTAATACACTAATTCAAAAATATAGTCAACTGTTTTTGCAAAACCTTGTGGTTATTATTGCAGCCACGAAAGTAACCAGTATTTCATATATATTGTGTATCTTGTATATACACAATATATACATAGTGGACAAAAAATGTCAACTATGCGACAAAATTCAAACAACCCAAATTGAAACCCGCGGGTTGGACAAATCTGTCACCACTTGTCCAACCCTACGAGCAGAATTTTACAAGATGCGAACCGCCAGATTAATACCGACTGATGCACGCCTTATACACGTTTATTTAAACTTTACCGCCGTTCCGTAAGCCACGACCTCTGCTGCGCCCTGCATGACCGCGGAAGACCCATAGCGGATTCCAACAATTGCGTCAGCACCAAGCTTCTCAGCTTCGTCAACCATGCGCTTTGTTGCAATCTGGCGTGCTTCGTTCAGCATCTCCGTGTAACCGACAATCTCTCCGCCAACGAGCGTCTTAAGACCTGCCATAAAATCGCGTCCAATATTCTTTGACTGAACGATTGTTCCTTTTACCATTCCAAGGGCCTCAAAATTCTGTCCTGGAATTGTTTCAATAGTTACGAGCTTCATATTCTTCTCCTTTATTTATCTCGTTGAATCTTTGCTTCAACGCAATTATCGTTCCTGTAATAACACATATAATTATTGTTATTACAATAAAAAGCGGTAAAAAACCCTCGCCAAAGATTTCTTTCGTTGGAACAGATTTTATCGCTATAAAAATTGACAGCAGTATAAGCACCATAAATCCGCAGAAAACAATCGCTGCAACCATTGCACCTGATTTTTTCTTTCTATTAATATCTTCTTTCTCTATATCCACGAACTTCGTTCCTCCTTGTTCAAGTTTAGTCATCTTTGCAAGATAATCCGCCGCATCGAGCGTATTGACATCTATTGTACCTTCCTTAAGACTGCCGCACAGCTCTTTCATAAGCTCCGCGTTTTGCTGTTCTTTTGTAAGCCGCTCAATTTGGTTTTCCATACAACTTTTGAACGATCCTTTGCCATCGAGAAGCAGCCGAATCTCTTCTATAGGAACAGAAAGCTTACGGAGCAGTTTTATACGCTCCAAACGGTGAACATCGTCCAGCGAATAATCCCTGTAATCGTTTTGGGGATTTCTTTTCGGGGTAAGAAGCCCTTCATCTTCGTAAAACCGGATGTTCTTTTTTGTTATGCCGACCAGCTCTTCAACCTGATAAATTTTCATGCAAAACCTTCTTTGTTTTCGCTTTATGTCTATATCCTAAGCCTTCCATTTGGTGGAAGGTCAAGTAAAAAATGCAAAATTCTTGAAAAAAATTGCAAAAACTACAAAATTCGCCCCATGTGGTATGCTATAATCATTCCATGAACGAAGAAAAAACAATGTACAAAAAACTTCTGCCGGAAGTTCAGGAGCAGATTGAGCGCGACAGGGCGAATAATACAGTGAATCCATACCGGTTTAACGATGCGGACGCTGTGCGGCGCGATCCAACGCGCGACAAGGCGAATCTCTGGCGCACAACGTTTATCCGCGACACCGAGAAAATCCTTCATTTGCCGGTTTACAACCGATATGCGGACAAAACCCAGGTTTTTTCTTTCTATAAAAATGATGATATTACGCGTCGTGCCCTTCATGTGCAACTTGTTTCGCGCATTTCGCGGACGATAGGGGCTGTATTGGGACTAAACACAGATTTAATAGAAGCAATTGCACTCGGGCACGACATAGGCCACACACCGTTCGGTCACGCCGGAGAACGTTTTCTTTCGGAACTTTTGCACAAAGAAACAGGGCTTTACTTTAACCATAACGTTCACAGCGTCCGCGTCTTGGACACGCTTTTCCGCCGGAACATCACACTACAGACGCTCGACGGTATTTTGTGCCATAACGGCGAGTTTGAGCAGCAGAAATACATTCCGCGCCCGTTCCGCGAAGGCTCGTCTAGCTCTACATCCAGTTCCCAGGCGGATTCTGCAGACGTGCCAGATGCAGCTGACGGCGTACCCTACGCTGCCGGGTTTTTCCAGCAATTTGATGCTACCGTGAACGACTGCTACACTCAAGGTGACGCGGCAATAAAAAAACTCGTGCCGTCCACGCTCGAAGGCTGTGTCGTTCGCATATGCGACATGATAGCGTACCTCGGCAAAGACCGGCAGGACGCGGCGCGGGCGCACCTCATAACAGATGAAACTCAGTTCACTTCGCACGAAATTGGCACGGCAAACGCTGCAATAATCAACAATCTGACTGTTGATATAATAAACAACAGCTACGGCAAAAACTACATATTGATGAGTCCAGAGTATTACAACGACCTTAAGACCGCAAAAAAGGAAAACTACGAAAAAATCTATTTGGCACCGACGGTTTCTTCGGAACTGGATACGCTCGTAAAACCGATGTTCAGCAAACTTTACTACAAATTGCTCGATGATATCACTAAAAAAGACAAACGTTCCACCATCTGGAAGCATCATATTGAGTTCATGTGTGAGAATACCGGCTGGTATACAGAAAGCGACACTCCATATGAAGAAACCGACCCGAACATGATAACAGCCGACTACATTGCAAGCATGACCGACGACTATTTTATCGACTTGTACGAATTCCTGTTCCCCAAAGACAAAATGACTGTTCAGTACAAGTCATATTTCGAGGATATGCAGTAATAAGCATTCGGTATGAAATGTTGGTGGCAAAAGCTTGCTTGAAATGACGTGTTAAAATTAAGTATGAATGATAATAATGATCAAGGAGTAAAAAAGAGCTAGATATGAGTTTTAATCTTGATTTCACAATTTTGCTTGCGATTCTTGGGGGAATATTTCTTCTTGTCGGATTAATCGGAACAGTTCTGCCTGTTTTACCAGGCCCGCCTATAGCTTGGGCAGGGCTTTTAGCATCATATTTTTCAAATTACTCTCGTCTTGAAATATGGATGCTAGTAGTTACTGGAATTGTAGCTATATTCGTTACCGTAATAGACAATATTTTTCCTTCGCTTATGACAAAAAAAGCAGGCGGAAGCAAAGCTGCAACGATAGGATGTACAGTAGGTCTTATGGTATCGCTTTTTTTAGGGCCGGTTGCCATACTTATTACGCCGTTTTTAGGAGCACTTATCGGAGAACTGATTCACGATTCATCAGATAAAAGGCGGGCTTTTATTGCCGCTTTCGGTGCATTCAAAGGATTCTTATTAGGAACAGGAATCAAAATAATTACGGTCATCTGCTTTATATGGCTTTTTGTATGGAGCATAATCCCGAAATAAAAAATTCTATTCTATTTTAATGGGTGGAGTTGAATCTGTAATAACCGTCATGCCGCTTTGATTGTAACGCAGTGAGAGTTTTTCCTTTCGTTATAGATAATTGAAGTTTATATTCAATTGTGAGATATTCTGTTTTATGGATTATTCGCTTTGGTATGAGCAACCTGCTTCAGATTGGAATGAAGCAGTACCTTTAGGGAACGGCAGGCTCGGCATGATGATGTACGGTCTGCCAGGATTCGAGAAGCTCCAGATAAATGAAGATTCTGTTTGGTCAGGTTTTTTCCGGGATAGGAACAACCCTGAGGCGAAGGAAGCTTTGAGCGAAGTAAGGAAGCTTCTGGCAGATGGAGAAATCCGGCGGGCGCAGAAAAAAGTACAGGAATCCTTCAGCGCGTTACCATGTAATGAGAGGTCTTTTCAAACAGCCGGATATTTTAACATTTCGTGCAATACGGACAGCAATGCCGGATATTGCGGCGACTATCCTGTAACGGAAGTGCCTGTTGGTGGCGAGAAAGGTTCTAGTGTAAAACAGTATAAGCGCACTCTTGATGTTTCGACTGCCGTTGCAACGGTTGAGTTTGATTCTGACGGTATCCATTATTTCCGCGAATATTATATTTCTGCGCCTGATGACGTGATGGTTATAAAGCTGACAGCCGATAAAAAAGGTTCGGTGAACTTTGCCGCCAATTTTGACAGGTCGATTTGGGAAGACGGAAAAGGGAAGATAGATAACCGAACTGTTTTTATGGACGATGCGCACGGTATTCCGTTCTGTGCTATGGCGCGCGCTGTTGTTGACGGTGGAACTGTACGAACGGCAGGTCAATTTCTGATTGTGGAAAATGCCGATACCGCTATTATTTTTGTTGATATAAGGACAGCTTTCCGTGAAAGCGATTTCAAGGCGACTTGTCTTAAAAAGCTCGATGAGCTTGCGGCTAAGTTCGATTCTTGCAAAGGCACGGATTCAAAGGCTTTTTCTGCGGTTTATGATTCGATAAAAGCTCAACATATCGCGGATTATCAGAAATACTTTAACCGAATGAGTTTTGAACTCGGTGATGGCGCTTCTGATGCAAGTGGCGTGGCCTCAGAAGCGGAAACTAGTGATGTGCGGGGCGAAAGCCAAACCAATGTCACTAGTGCCGACACAGCTGCGCTGCCCACTGACAAGCGGCTTGAAGCGTTCAAACAAAAGCCGGATGATCTTGATCTTGTAAGGCTTTATGCTGATTTTGGACGGTATCTGTTGATTTCAAGCAGTCGACCAGGAACGCTTCCGGCGAATCTTCAGGGAATTTGGTGCTGGAAGATGGAATCGGATTGGGGCAGCAAATATACAATAAACATCAATACAGAGATGAATTACTGGCCGGCGAATTGCTGCAATCTTTCAGAGATGGAAGAGCCGCTTTTTGATTTGATGGAGCGTATGCTATCAAATGGCAAGGTTACGGCGCAAAAAATGTATGGCTGCCGTGGCTTTGTGGCACACCATAACACTGATATTTGGGGTGACTGCGCCCCGCAAGATTTGTGGATGCCCGCAAGCTGGTGGGTTCTTGGCGGGGCATGGCTTGCTACACATATCGTTGCGCACTACGAATACACGCAAGACAAAGATTTTTTGCGCCGGATGTACCCGGTTTTGCACGAATCGTGCCTGTTTTTCGCGGATTTTCTGACAGAAGGAACTGAGACGCTGCCCGATTTGCCAAGAAATGCCAATAGTGTGGATGAAAGTTGCGCCACAACCTGCGCCGCCGCACGCAAAAACCTTACGGTAAGTCCTTCTTCTTCGCCAGAAAACACATACAGGCTGCCGAACGGACAAACAGGCTCGCTTTGTCCGGGCTGCGAAATGGATAACCGCATTCTGGAGCAGCTTTTTAAAGGCACGCTTTATGCGGCGGCGCAACTAGGGAATGAAGTTCCGTCCGCTTATGCCGCCGCCGTGGAAAAAGACATGCCGCTTTTCTCAGAGATACTCTCGCGGCTTCTGCCCCCGGTAATTCAGTCAAACGGAACGCTCCGGGAATGGAACGGCGAGTTTGAGGAAGTTGAGCCGGGACACAGACATATTTCGCATCTTTACGGACTTTTTCCCGGGTGCACAATTTCTAAAGACGAAACCCCGGAATTGGCAGAAGCCGCGCGAAAGACGTTGGAACATCGGCTTTCCCACGGCGGCGGACACACCGGTTGGAGCCGCGCCTGGATTATAAACTTCTATGCTTCCCTTGGTGATGGTGGAAAATCTTGGGAAAACGTGCAGGCACTTCTTGCTAAATCTACGCTGGGAAACCTTTTCGACAATCATCCGCCGTTCCAAATTGACGGAAACTTTGGCGGACTTGCTGGTATTATCAGGATGCTTGTTCAAAGCCGTGTACGGAACGGCGAAGTTGTGGTTGAGTTTTTGCCTGCACTTCCTGCTGCTTGGAAAAACGGCTCTTTGCGCGGAGTTGCGCTTTGTGGTAACCTTGAAGCCGACCTTTCCTGGAAAGACGGCAAAGTCACTGATTGGAAAATCCGCCCCAAATCCGCCGATTGTAGTGTGCGGTCGAAAAGCAACGTAGACGAAAAACCGTGTGAAAAACATGTGTCAGAAGTTACGCTTGTAATTCCAGGAAAAACATTGAAATACGAAGTGCGTTAGGCGCTGTAGGGGTTGCCGGAGGCAAGTCTTTTTGACTGCCATGCTTTGGCAGGCGAAAAGACCGCGCGTTAGCAAGCCCCGCAAGTGCCGACCGCCGTTTTGACGCGCGCTAGAGAGCGGACAAACGGCGGGAACGCCCAATTATTCTTATTGATGCGAGTCCGCTTCCGTACCCCACACCTCAATTTGCGTAAGTGCAACGAACGATGATGGGGCAGTTTCGTCCTTCAGGAGATTCCCAAGTTTGAGCGCGGTTATAGTTTTCGGCGCGGTCGCAAAATTCCACTCGTGTGGCGCATAACTTTTTCCCATATCCAGAGTACGGCTTTGCTCGGTACCATCCGGCGCCAGGAATGTCACTGTAGCGTGCTGCAAGTAGTTGTCGTGCGGAAAATCAGCGCATGGCACAAGAACAAGCTTGTCCATTTTTACGGCTCGCCCGAATTCCAGCGTCAATTCTGCGTTCGGATTGCAGTTAATGACCCACGACTCGTAAGGCCAGTTCCCATGAGAGCGGTTTTCTGTGTTGCCGTCAATTGCGTTTCGAGCAGCACTTACAGACTCTCTGCGTGTTTCTATGTTCGCTGATACATGAGGAAAACAAACATCCTTTGCGGATGTGGTGTCGTGGCAGTTCAGCGCAAGGTTTTTTCGGCTTTCAATTTCGCACTGCTCTGCTTCTCGCGCTTTTAATAGATGAATGTCACCGCTGAAAGTTTTGGGATTATAAGCCAGGCGGTCTTCACCGAAAGGAATTGTCAGCGTGTAGTTTGCGCCTTTCATGTAAACGAACGAAGGCGCAAGAGCGTCGTCGAGCTGTATTACAAGAAACGAGCCGGGTTTTGTGGTGAGTGTTATTGTGTCGCCTTCCTGATATTCGGCTTTGTAAACAAGGTTTACGGCGTAATTTCCGTTGTCTGTTGCAAGCAGTGTTCCGTTTTTGTCGTTTATCGATATGGCGATGTTGCTCATTTTTTTATCTGTTCCTTAAGCTCTTTAAGCGTTTTGTTCGCCGGATAGATTTTTTCCGCTGCCTCAAGATACGGGGCGGCTGCGGCTTTTTGCTTTAAGTTAATGAGTGCGTAGGCAAGCGAAATATTCACATCGAACAGGTCAAAAGGCTCGTACTCCGCATTTGGGTCTGTAAGAATTGCTTTCATACATTTTATGCCGTCTTTGTAGTTGTAAAATGGTGAAGGTGCGTAGATTGTCTGCGCGTCTCGAAGATACATTGCACTCGCGCATCGTGGGTTGTGCTTAAGAACATCTTTTGCAAGTCCATTCACGCGGATTCCTTGTGTCATCATGTACCAAAATGATTTTACGGTGCAATTTTGCGCAATGGCGTTTGTGTAAATCAAGATTGTTTCGGCATTTTCGTTTTCGTTTCGCGCTTCATCCGCGTATTCAAAAGCGGTGTCGCAGAGTTTTTCAGCGCGCTTTTTATCGCCTGCGTTTCCGCAAATGCGGCTCATTAAGTAGTAGCACCAAGCGAGGTTCACTTTTTTTGTGATTCCGGCTGGTGTTTGCTCTGCTTCTTTCAACGCATCCTGAAAAAGCTGTTCGTATTGTGCCGAAGTGGTCATCAAATCGTTGTAGAAAGCGTCGTGCAAGGCTTTTCGCGCCGGCGGTTCTGTTGCAAAAAGGTTTGTAGAAAGCGTGAAAAACAAAATCAGTGCGAAAAGGATTGTGTCTGAAATTTTCTTGGTTGTTGTCTTTGCCATCGCATTTGAAAGGTTCATAATGGTATTTTAGCACGAGGGCAGGAGCTTTTCCAGATATTTGGGCAGAGTGAAGTTTTTGCGCAGCTTTTGTGGGATAAGGAGCGATTCGATTGTATCGCGATTGAGTGGCGAATGTGTGGCGGGGCGATTGCGATGGCGCGAACAAGTGGCGTGGTGTATATTTGGCACTTTTTGCAGTTGTGGTATATCGGGGCGATTGCGATGGCGCGGATTCTATATGCGCAAATCGCCACATACAAAAAAAGAGCCGCTTCCCCTCCCGAAAGCGACTCTAATATTACGTACACTAATTGCCTGTGGTACAAAAGAAGCACTGCCCTGTGTATACTGCGAGCTATGCTTTATTTTTTTTAGTATAACATTGATTAAAAAATAATGGAATAAAAAAATGATAATTTCTGAGTTTTATCACTCACAAAATTTAAGAAAAAATGTATAATCATTTTCTATGGAACACATTTGGGAAATGCCAGAGATTCAGGCTCTTCACAGGCTGCCGGCACGCAGTCCGCTTTTACCGTGGTCAAATTCTTCTTTGGCGGCGCAAGATGCTGCGTCTGGTCCGGAGAATCGCGACCTTTCAAATAACAGCTATTTCAAAAGTCTTGACGGAGAATGGGGATTCCGTTTTCTCTCCAGCCCGTCAGTTGTAGAGACGGATTCCGAGCTGAATGGTTGGACGCAAAAATCTTATAACGATGATAATTGGGAAAAAATAAAAGTTCCCGGAACATGGACGCGGCAGGGATACGATAAGCCGCATTATACGAATGTGCAGATGCCGTTCGAGAATATTCCGCCGAAAGTACCCGAAGAAAATCCTACAGGTCTTTATAGGCTTAAGTTCGAGGTTCCTCATGAATGGCAGGGCAGGCGGATTGTGCTTCACATCGGGTCAGCGGAAAGTGTGTGCATGGTGTGGGTGAACGGCCGTTCGGCGGGATGCTTTAAGGACACAAGGCTGCCGTCCGAGTTTGATGTTACGGATTATATCGATTTTTCTAGCGAGAAGGCGCAGAACACGATTGCGCTCATGGTCGTACGCTATTCCGATGCGAGTTTTGTAGAGGATCAGGATCAGTGGTGGTTTGGCGGCATTCACCGGAGCGTATATCTTTATTCGACGGAAAATATGTGGATAGAGGATGTGGAAGCTGTACCAGATTTACGCGATACGGACAATGAGTTAGGAGTCGCGAGTGGTTTGGGTGATGGCGCACAGCCTGAATTTGCGGGTGCGGATTGTGGCGCGAATCCTGTGGGCGGCGGTGCGTCAGGGACCGCGAACGGCTCTGCAAATGTCGCGAGTTCTGCGGGTTGCGATAAGGCGAAAGCGGCGCTTGTCGCGGAGATTCCGCTTAAAATCCGCATGGGCATAAAAGAAGATGTTCCCGGCAACAAAAAATGCAGTGTTTCTTGGAAACTTTACCCGGTAGAGAACGCCGCGGATATGTCGTCATCGTCACTGTTGCCGCCCGTTGCAGAAGGAAGTGAGGAACTTGCCTGCAACATACGTACAAACCTTAACGAAATACGCACAAAAATCACTGTGGAAAACCCGCGTGTTTGGTCGCACGAGACACCGAACCGTTATGTGCTTTCGTTGGAGCTTTTTGACGAGGACGGGCGGCAGATAGAATCTTGTGCGCTTTGTACAGCGTTCCGTTCGGTGCGCACGGAGAACCGTCATCTGCTTATAAACGGAAAAGTTGTTTACATAAAAGGCGTGAACCGCCACGAGCATGACGAAAAAACGGGCAAAACCCTTAGCACGGAGGCTATGGTTAAAGATATCCGGCTTTTGAAAGCCCACAACTTTAATGCCGTGCGCACATGCCACTATCCAGACGATGAACGCTGGTACGAGCTTTGCGACAAATACGGTATCTATCTTGTGGACGAGGCAAATATCGAAAATCATTACTACTACGACGGTCTTTGCCGCAGCGAAATGTACTCATATGCTTATATGATACGCGTTCAACGCATGGTTCGCCGAGACAAGAATCATCCGAGCATAATTATGTGGTCGCTCGGCAACGAAAGCGGTCATGGCTGGAACCAGGAAATGATGTATGCGTGGTGCCATTCATTTGACAAGACGAGGCCTGTTCACTACGAGGGCGGAACGCGTAAGGAGTACACACAGTCCGGTTATTCTTTGGAGACGCTTGCGCGCGGAAAAAACGTTACTGATGTTGTTAGCCCGATGTATCCGGATATTCAGCTTGTTAAGGAATGGGCAGAAACGACGGCTGGAACTGATGAAAAGCGGCCTTTCATTATGTGTGAATATTCGCACGCGATGGGAAACTCTAACGGAAGCCTTTCTGATTATTGGGAGCTTATTCGGAGCCATGACGGGCTGCAGGGCGGATTCATTTGGGATTGGATTGACCAAGGCTTAGAGGCATTCGATGAGAAAGGCGAAAAATTCTGGAAATACGGCGGCGATTTTGGTGATGAGCCGAATGACCACGATTTCTG
>DBWK01000126.1:7919-19407 GCA_002308875.1 Treponema sp. UBA1240 | reverse complement strand
CTGTTCCGCACAACGGCTCTTTTTTTACAGGAAAAAGGTTGTCCATCGTAAGTTCTGAACTTTTACAGTATTTGCAAGATTAAAGATAAATTTAACAGAGTCTGAATTTGTTTGTTATTAGTCGCAATATTATTGTTTAAATGTAACACATCCAGCCAACATCGCTATTGTTTTTTTCTATCAGTTTGTCCAATGTGACGGAATCCACGTAATTGTTTATCACGTTTTCAAATTCTTTCCAGTAATCATTGTTGCCAATATCTGTAAAAACATTGTTTTTTGTAGCTGATGCCGGAGAAAGGTCTCCCTCGAGTGCACGCAGAATTTCACCTGTTGTGTATTTTTCGGGTTTTTTGATAAGTTTGTAGCCGCCATTGCTCCCGCGAACTCCTGTGACCAGTCCCGCCTTGCTGAGTTGTATCAGTATCTGCTCCAGATATTTAACGGAAAGGTTGTGCCTATGTGAGAGCAGCTTGAGAGGAATAAATTTGTCGGCAGGTTGTCCGGCAAGTTCGGTCATAATTAAAAGGGCGTATTGTCCTCTGGTAGAAATTTTAAGCATTGGTGTCTCCTGATTATTTCAGATAATCCAGTACATACTGGAGAGCAAGGGCTGCTGCATAGGGCAGACTGTTCTGTACAAGGTCAAAATGGCCGTTATGGTGGGGAAATCTTGTAGCATCGCTGTCCGAAGAACCTACATGAACATAAGTTCCCGGTGCCTTGCGCATAAAATCGGCAAAGTTGTCCGATCCGAACCTTTTGTCGATAGCTGTCAGTACGTTTTGCGCGCCAACAATTTTTTTTGCCGATTCCACAACTTCTGCTGCCGTTTCTGCAGGATTTGTGCACGGATCGCAGATGTCTTCGATGTCAACGTCTGCTGTTGCTCCGTAAGTTTGTGCCACATCCATAGTGATTTTTTTTACGGCATCCGCAAGCTTTTTGCGGTTAGCGGGACTGAACGCACGGATTGTTCCTTCAAGGACAGCCTCTGCCGGAATGATGTTATATGTTGTACCGGAATGAAAACTGCCTATACCGATCAGACCGCCTTCTACTGGTGATACCAGGCGGCTCACTACAGTCTGAAGCTGTGTCGCTATAAGTGCTCCGACAAAAACTGAATCCGCGCCGTTTTGCGGAGTGGTGATGTGAGCCGCTTTCCCGTGAATCTGTATCTTAAAGCGGTCACAACTTGCCATGTCAGCTCCGGTTTTTATTCCGTATTTCCCTACATCAAGACCGGCCTGAAAATGAATACCGAATATCCTGTCTACTTCATCAAGGATACCTGCTGCAAGTACATCGCGTGCACCTTTGCCGATTTCTTCCGCAGCCTGAAAACACAAAATCACTTTGCCGTTAAAATCTGCCGTATGCTTTTTTATCAGTTTTGCGGTACCCAAAAGATATGCTGCATGTCCATCGTGACCGCAGGCGTGCATAATTCCTTCATTTTGGCTCTTATAGGGAACATTGTTTTCTTCTTTAATAGGAAGAGCGTCTATATCCGCCCTGATAAAAAGCGTTTTGCCAGGTTTACCGCTGTCAATTTCAGCAATGATGTTTGTTCCGGCAACTCGCCTGCTGTTTATTCCGCTTTTGGCAAGTTCTTCTTCTATACGGTTGCAGGTGTTGAATTCCTGCAGGCCGAGTTCCGGATGCGAGTGAAAATAATTTCTTTGTTCCACCATATATTCTTTTATTTCAAAGGCTTCGTCCAAAACGTTCATCCCATTCTCCTGGAAAAATAAATTTTTTAATATTACCTATTGACAGAGTAGGTTAATAACAGTATAACCAATATATCATCTATTACCCACTAAGTCAATAGGTAATAGATAAACAAAACCAATTATCTTAAATGCATCTTACAGGATGCCGCTAACTCTAATCAGGAGGTATTATTATGAAAAGAGTTACAAAATCAATCTTAGTTGCAATGGCTATCACTTCTGTTATGGTGGTATTCGCAGGATGTTCCAGAAAATCAGGTACAACAGCAGGTTCCGAAAAGAAAACGCTTACTTACAGCCGCTCACAGGGACCTTACACAGTTCTTTTTGAAAGCGGAGTAAAACCGATTCTTGAAGCAAAGGGCTATACCCTAAAAGGTTATGATTATTCAGACCTCGCGCTTGCTGATGATGCGGTAAACGGCGGTGATGTAGATTTTAACGTTGAACAGCATACTGCTTATGCAGAAAACTACAATAAGGGCAATAACGGAAAACTTGTTCCTATTACACCGATTCCTACGGTTCCGGCAAGTATGTTTTCTTCCTATTATGACTCGGCGGACGCAATAAAGGGACTCAACAAGCCTAAAGTTGCTGTTCCGAACGATCCTGCAAACACAGCCCGTGCATATGTACTTCTCCAAAAAATCGGCTGGATTACCCTTAAAGACGGAGTAAACCTTTCTACTGTAACAAGCGAGGATATCGAAGCGAATCCTTACAACATCCAGTTTACAGAAATGAAGAGCCTCAATATTCCGCAGGTACAGGACGATTTTGACTTTGTAGTAATCACAGGTTCAATCGTCTACAATGCCGGAATCGATGCTTCTACTGCAATCGCAAAGGAAACTGTTCTTCCTCATCTTGTGCTGCAGGTTGTTGTACGCGAAGAAAATGTTGATACTCAGTGGGCAAAAGATATTGTTAACGCATATCATTCCGCCGAATTCAAAAAGTATCTTGAAAGCACGAATTACGAGAACGGACTTTTCTGGATTCCTGAAGATTACAAGTTCAATTAAAAAGGAAAACGCATGATAGAATTCAACAATATCACAAAGACATTTACAACCAAAAAGAGTTCTGTCTGCGCACTCGAAAATGTTTCCCTTAAAATTGAAAAGGGAGACATTTTCGGAGTAATTGGTTTTTCGGGTGCAGGAAAATCAACCCTGATCCGTATGGTAAATGCGCTCGAAAAACCGGACAGCGGAACGGTTGTTGTAAACGGAAAGAATGTGTCGGAATTGCAGAGCCATGATTTGCGGAACTTTCGCAAAAATATCGGTATGATTTTTCAGCATTTTAATCTTTTGGAAAGCAAAACAGTTTTTCAGAACATTGCTGTTCCGTTGCAGTTGAATCATCGCCCTAAAACGGAAATAAACGCCCGTGCAAACGAACTTTTAAAATTTGTTGAGCTGGAAGACAAAGCTTTTGTACTGCCGAAGCAGCTCAGCGGCGGACAAAAACAGCGGGTGGGCATTGCACGCGCTCTTGCGCTTAATCCGCAAATTCTGCTTTGTGATGAAGCAACCTCTGCGCTTGACCCGCGTACAACGGATTCTATCCTGCAGCTGCTTAAAAAAATCAACCGTGAGCTTGATATCACGATTCTGATGATAACGCACCAAATGAATGTGATTCAGCAGGTTTGTAACAAGGTGGCGGTTCTTGAAAAAGGTCAGCTTGTTGAGAGCGGTTCTGTTATAGATGTGTTCGGTAATCCGCAAAAAGAAACGACAAAGGGGTTTATCCGTACCGTAATAAACGACCAGTTGCCGGAAAGAGTAAAATCTTATCTGCGCAGTTATGATGCGCCGCAAAAAGTCGTAAGACTGCGGTTTGACGGTAAAAATGCCGACGAGCCGATTATGTCGCTTGCGATAAAGGAAACAGGGGTAAATATTTCTATTTTATATGGAACTGTTACCGAACTGGAAGAATCTGTCGTAGGATTCCAGACAGTGCAGATAACAGGAACAGCCGAACAGCTTAATACGGCGGAAAGGTTTTTTGAAAAGCACAATGTGCCTAAATTTGAAGTTGAGATTTAATTTTTTAAGGAAAGAAAACATGAAAATGATATTTGGAATCAGCGCATCAAAAATATATCTTTCGATAGGACAGACTTTTTATATGGTTGGACTTGCTCTGCTGTTCGGACTTTTGATTGCTTTTCCGCTTGCAATCATCCTTTTTGTGACACGCTCTGGTGGTATAAAATCTAACAGGATTGTATACAACATAACCGGCACTGTGATAAACATAATCCGCAGTGTGCCGTTCATCATTCTGATTGTCTATATAATGCCACTTACAAAAGCAATCGTAGGGACGCGCGTAGGTTCAACGGCGGCTCTTGTTCCGCTTACAACTTACATAGCGCCTTATCTTGCCCGCCTGATTGAAAACGCTTTGCTCGAAGTAGACAACGGAATTATAGAGGCGGCACAGTCTATGGGTGCAACCACATTCCAGACAATATTCAAATTTGTTCTGCCGGAATCAAAAGGCGGAATAATACTAGGAATAACAACAGGTACTGTAGGACTCCTTGGAGCGACAGCAATGGCAGGTGCTGTAGGTGGTGGCGGCGTAGGTGACCTTGCACTCACATACGGCTACCAGAGATTTAATACACCGCTTATGACGAGCACAGTAATCATTTTGATTGTTTTCGTCCAGCTGATTCAGACAATAGGCTCAAGGGCAGCAAAAGAAAAATGACACTTCAACAGTTAAAGTACGTAATAGGAATTGCAGAGACAGGCTCATTCAACAAGGCGGCAGAAAAACTTTTTGTGTCGCAGCCGTCGCTGACAAGTACAATTCACGACCTTGAAGACGAGCTTGGTATTACAATTTTCAATCGTACAGGACGTGGTGTTACTCTCACGAACGACGGTACTGAATTTCTTGCCCATGCCAGGCAGCTGTATTTTAACTACCAGAATCTGATGGAACAATACAGTGACAACGGAAAAGGACTACGCAAAAAATTCGGTGTTTCGGCACAGCATTATTCGTTTGCCGTAAAAAGCTTTGTAGAGATGGTAAAAAAATTCAATACCAACGAATATGAATTTGCAATCCGTGAAACAAAAACAAACGAAGTAATCGATGACGTAGCAAATCTTAAAAGCGAAATCGGTATTCTGTATTTGAGCGACTTTAACCGTAAAATTATTCAGAATCTTTTAAAGACAAAGGATTTGGAATTCCACAAGCTAATAGACTGCAAGGCTTTTGTTTATATTTGGAAAGGACATCCTCTTGCAAAAAACAAGTCTATCTCTTTTTCCGAACTGGAAGATTTTCCATGTCTTTCTTTTGAACAGGGCGAGGGTTCTTCTCCTTTTTTTGCGGAAGAAATCCTCAGCACTGACGAATATCATCGCACGATAAAAGCAAACGACCGCGCTACCATGCTCAATCTGATGATCGGTTTGAACGGATACACACTTTGTTCCGGTATAATCTGCGAAGAATTGAACGGCAGCGACTACATTGCGGTTCCTTTCCGTGAAGAATCAGACCACATAAACAGGGTAATGGAAATTGGCTATATTACAAAAACCAATTTTAATCTCAGTACAATCGGCAGTATTTATATAGAAGAGATTAAAAAGTATCTGGGAATCAGTTGAGTATCGGGAGGCACTGTATGTCATCAAATCTGACGCTTGAAAATCTTTTTTCTGATCCGGAAGAACTCGATCCGACCGCTTTGCCCGATTACACGACACTCGATTTTGTGAGCAACGGTTCGCACATTTACGGCGAGATAATGTGGCCGTCGGCAAACCAGCCTAAACCGCATCCATGTGTAATAATGCTGCATGGTTTTCCGGGAACGGCGCGCAATGATGATATATCCCATGCCCTTTGCAGAATCGGCTGTGTTGTGATTGTTCCGCACAACCGCGGTGCTTGGGGAAGCCAGGGAAAGTACCTTATAACAAACTGCATCGAGGATGCGCAGAACCTTGCAGAGTATGCACACTCACAGGAGTTTACCCTCAAGTATAACGTAGACCCGTCACAAATATTTTTGCTCGGTCACAGCATGGGCGCAAACTCCGCTTTAAATGCGGGACGCAAACTGGATTGGATCCGTGGTATCATCATGCTAACTCCATATGACCCGACACGCTATCTGAACCGCGCAAAGGAAAGCTATTTCCGTTCCCTGCTGGAAGAAGGAAAGATTCTGCAGTCAGACGGAATAGATGCCATATACGAAGATGTTGTTGTTAACCGTGATGAAATATATCATCCTAACGCCTTTGAGCAGGTAAAGGATAAAAATCTTCTTGTAATCGGAGCGGCTTATGATTCCGTTTCTCCTGTCAACGAGATGATACTGCCTCTCTGGAAACAGCTGGAATCTCATAAAACAAGAGCCGTGCAAAAACGTGTCGAGTTTCCTACGGAACATGGACTGCTGGGACGCCGTATAAGCGTAATCAAAGAAATAGCAGCTTTTGTAGACATAACGTGCTGAAGTTCATAGTTATAGCTTTTCTCTATATCTCGCAATAAAAAACAAGTATTAGCACAAGTTATAGTTTTTTTGTATAACCTACCCAGGTAGTTGGCAATATATTTTAGGAGATTTTATGGCAGGAATCATTGAGCTGAAAGATATAAATAAAACTTTCACAAACGACAAAAAAAGCTTTAACGCTGTAGAAAATGCCAGCGTTTCAATTCAGCAGGGCGAGATTTTCGGCATTATCGGTTTTTCGGGAGCCGGAAAATCTACACTGGTAAGAACAATCAACCTTTTAGGCCGCCCGACAAGCGGCAGCGTTACTGTGCGCGGAAAAGACTTTTTAAGTCTTTCGCCAAAAGAACTGCGCGAAGAACGCAAAAAAATAGGAATGATTTTTCAGCATTTTAATCTGATGAAAAGCCGTACGGTTTTTGGCAATGTTGCTTTTCCGTTAAAACGCAGCGGGCTTTCAAAAGAAGAAATCGCAAAAAAAGTTTACGAACTTTTGGAACTTGTAGAAATCAATGACAAAGAAAATGTTTTTCCCTCACAGCTGAGCGGCGGACAAAAGCAGCGTGTGGCGATTGCCCGCGCTCTTGCGAACAATCCTGATATCCTTTTGTGTGATGAGGCAACCAGTGCGCTTGATCCGACAACAACCCGCTCCATTCTTTCTCTGCTGAAAAAGTTGAATAGGGAACTCGGACTTACAATTGTAATCATTACTCATCAGATGGAAGTTATAAAGGAAATCTGCTCCCGTGTCGCAGTAATGGAGAATGGTAAAATTGTTGAGCAGGGTGAGGTATTCAATATTTTTGCTTCACCAAAGGATGAGGTTACAAAGCGTTTTATCCGTTCAACTTCAAATCTTACAAAGATAGAAAAATTGATTGAAGAAAACTCTCCGGTTATAAATCTTGAGGCAGACGAAACACTAGTACGATTTACATTTATTGAAAAGAATGTTTCCGAGCCGATTATCTCCGCAATGTCGCGCCTGTACGACATTACAATCAATATTATTTTTGCGGATGTTGAGATTGTACAGGATGCGCCGATCGGCGGAACTGTCGCAATCATAAGCGGAAAGCAGGATATGGTCAAACGCGCTCTTGCTCACATTGAACAGCAGGGCGTTGGTGTTGAAGTATTGAAGAAAGGACAGGAGGCATAATTATGACAGAATTTTTAGAGACATTATTACCGAACGTATCGGCACACCCGGAACGCTTTTTTAACGGGCTGGTCGAAACTTTTGTAATGACACTTTGGGCAGGTGGTATAAGTTTCATAATCGGACTTGTATTCGGCATAGTGCTCACTGTTACAAAAAAAGGCTCTATTCTGGAAAACAAGGTGATTTATCAGATTCTTGACAAGATCATCAACTTTTTCCGTTCAATTCCGTTCATCATTCTGCTTACAGGTGTTATGCCGCTAAGCCGCCTTTTGATGGGAACTGCTATCGGAGTCCGCGGTGCTATTGTTCCGCTGATTTTCGGCTGTGTTCCGTTTTTCAGCCGCCAGGTAGAAACTGCCCTTGCCGAAGTTGACGGCGGTCTGATAGAAGCTGCAGAGAGCATGGGGCTTGCACCGGTTGACATTATATTCCGCGTATATCTTCGCGAAAGTATCGGACCGCTTGTACGCGGTACAACAATAACGCTAGTCAGTCTGATTGGTCTTACGGCAATGGCAGGTGCGGTCGGTGCCGGCGGACTCGGTAATTATGCTATTATGTACGGTCACGACCGCAATCAGCTCGATGTTACATGGCTTACGATTTTTGTTCTTGTAATAATCGTAAATCTTGTTCAGCTCGGCGGTAACAAAATAATCAAACAGAACAAACATTAGGGGATGCATTAATGAGTACAAGAAAAATAGGAATTATCGGTGCAGGACATGTCGGTAGTCACGGCGGTTATGCGCTCATCAGCCAGGGACTGGCAGAAGAAATTGTTTACATTGATATAGACCAAAAAAAAGCGGAAGCTCAGGCACTTGATTTGCAGGATTCTTCCACATATCTCGGCCGCACTGTTCATGTAAAACCCGGTACATATAACGACATAAAGGATGCAGGTATTCTTATCGTAGCTGCAGGTCCTCTGCCGGATATGGCAGCCGGACAGAATGATCGTCAGCAGACACTCGGAGCGACAGTTGCCATTCTTAAAGATATTGTTCCCAAAATCAAGGCAAGCGGTTTTAACGGAATAATAGTAAATATTTCCAATCCTGCGGATGTGGTAACGCATTATATACAGGAAAAACTTGGCTGGGACAAAAAACGTATTCTTTCAACTTCTACAACGCTTGATTCTGCAAGAGTGCGCCGCGCCATCAGTGAAGAAACAGGCTATTCGCAAAAGTCAGTACAGGCGTATGCTCTCGGCGAACACGGTGAAAGTCAGTTTGTGGCATGGAGCAATGTAACCGTTGGTGGAAAACCGCTCCTGGAACTCATAAAAGAGCAGCCGAAACGCTTTGGCAAGATGGACTTGGATTCCATTGCCGCGCGCGCAAAACAGGCAGGCTGGATAATCCTCGGTGGTAAAGGTTCTACTGAATTCGGTATCGGCGCAAGCATTGCAAATGTCGTTCAGGCTATATTCGGCAACGAAGACAGAATTTTGCCTGTATCCACCTTGCTAAACGGCGAATACGGGCAGCACGACGTTTTTGCAAGCGTACCATGCCGCCTGAATCAGAATGGTGTCGCTGAAGTAATCCAGCTCAAGCTCACAGAACAAGAACAGAAAAAGTTCGACGCCAGCTGTGACAGTATGCGCGCGAATTACGAAAAGGCACTGTCGTTGTAAAAGATATGAGTTATAGCTTTTGTCTATAACTCATAATACAAAACTTGTATTAGCACAAAATTTTGCAATTTTGTATAACCTAGTTATCAACTTGGTAAGAGTTAGAACAAACTGCCTTATGGCAAAAAAGAGGTATAAAAATGAAAAAGATCATCACAATAATTTTAGTCGGAATACTGGCATTCTCATCTGTCTTTGCGGCAGGTAATCAGGACAAAAAAGCAAAGAACATTGAAGTTTCAATCGGTGTTGTAGGTTCTATCTACGAAGACCTTTGGACGCCTGCTCAAAAGGCACTCAAGGCAGAGGGTATTAATCTCAAGATTGTCCAGTTCTCTGATTACGTTACACCAAACAACGCACTCTCAAACGGCGAAATAGATTTGAACGCCTTTCAGCACAGAATCTTTTTGGAAAACGATGCCGGCAGCCACAACTATGATGTTAAGTTAATCGGAAATACTTTCATCATTCCGCTCAACCTTTATTCATCAAAGGTAAAGTCTGTGAATGAGCTTAAGAACGGCGCGACAATAGCTATTCCGAACGATGTTACAAACGGCGGACGTGCTATTAAAGTTCTTGCTGCGGCAGGACTTATCACCCTCAAAGCGGATGCCGGATTTAATCCGACAGTTGCAGACATCGTTTCAAATCCGAAGAACATCGTAATCAAGGAACTTGCCGCCAACACAATTCCGGCAGCCCTTACCGATGTCGATGCCGCTATCATAAATGGTAACTACGCACTTGACTTTGGAATCAAAACAGAAAGCGCAATTTTCAAAGACACATCTGTTAACGAAAAGCAGTACTGGAACCTTATTGCAGCCCGTGGCGCAGACCTCAGGGATCCTGCAAAGGTAGAGATTTTCCGCAAGGTCGTAAAGGCGTTCCAGACAAAAGAAACTGAAGATGTTTTCAATAAGACTTTCGGTGGCTATTTTATCAAGGAAGGCTGGGACATCGACGAGTTTTAGTCAGAGAGTCTGTAAATAAAGCTGTTGCCGTGCTTGTCACGGCAATATTTTTTTGTGAGGTATTTGTATGTCTGTCATTAATAAGCTTGCATCACTTGTTCAGGATCCTGCACGCGTAGTTTTTGCGCCGGATATTGAAGAAAAATACCTTAGTGACCAGCTCGGACGCAAAAAGGGAAGAGCCTCTGCATTGGTTTTTGTAACTTCCACAGAAGAAGTAAGCGCAGTACTGTGTTTTGCCCACAAAAACCGGATTCCTGTTACCCCTCGCGGAGCCGGTACAAATCTTGTAGGAAGCACTGTTCCGCATAACGGTTCAATTATTCTTGATTTTTCAAAGATGAACCGCATTCTGGAAATTGATTCCGAAAACTTTACTGCTACGGTAGAGCCGGGCGTTATTCTTGAAGATTTTCAACAGTACGTTGAGGGTTTGGGCTTTTTTTATCCGCCCGATCCTGGTGAAAAACGCTCAAGCATCGGCGGAAATATTTCGACAAATGCGGGCGGAATGCGCGCCGTAAAATACGGAGTTACACGAAACTATGTAATGGGTTTGGAGCTTGTTCTTGCTGACGGAACTGTACTGACAGTCGGCGGTAAAAGCCGTAAGGATACGACCGGTCTTGATATTAAGGATATTATTATAGGTTCGGAAGGAACACTTGCCGTAATCACAAAATGTCTGCTGCGTTTAATCGGTAAACCTGAAAAATCACAGAGTATTCTTGTCAGCTTTGACAGCCTGCAATCCGGTATAGAGGCTGTGCCCGTTATTTTGCGCCAGAACACAAACCCCACTGCCGTAGAGTTTATAGAACGCAAAGTTGTAAAACTGGGAGAAGATTTCTTAAATCTCAAATACCCTGATCCGGATGCTGCTGCCTATCTGCTTTTGACATTTGACGGAGCTGCCGCAGAAATTGACGGTACAATAAAAAAACTTTCTGCCGCATTAAATGATACATGCCGTCGTGTAATGATACTTGACGCCTCAGTACCAGAACTTGATGTCGTAAATATTTGGAAAATCCGTGGTTGCCTCGTAAAGGCGGTAGAAGCGGTCAGCGAGCAGGAACCGCTTGATATTGTTGTTCCTATTGCGCGTGTGGCAGATTTTGTCGCCTTTGTAAACAAGCTGGAAAAACAGAGCGGTATGCGGATGATAAGTTTCGGTCACGCAGGCGATGGCAACGTTCATTTGTGTGTGGTACGGGGCGACCGTAACGACGAAGTTTGGGAAAAAGAACTTAACGCAAACCTCGAAAAACTGTATGCTGAAGCAAAGGAATCCGGCGGTCTTATTTCCGGAGAACACGGTCTTGGTGTAAGCAAAAGAGATTTCTTTTTTGCGCAGACTCCTGCTCAGAATGTGGATCTTATGAACGCAATCAAAAAGTCGTTCGACAACAAAGGAATCCTTAACCCAAAGACAAG
>DBWK01000126.1:838-7797 GCA_002308875.1 Treponema sp. UBA1240 | reverse complement strand
ATTTCAAACCAGTATGGTGCCGTAAATCTTTCGCAGGGATTCCCGGATTTTGAACCTCCGCGTGAAATTTTAGACAGGCTGGCACAGGTCACCCGCGAAGACTTTCATCAGTATTCAATTACTTGGGGCGCACAGAATTTTCGCGAGGCGCTTGCAGCAAAGATAACGCATTTTTCGGGTATGAGTGTGGACCCTAACTCAGAACTGGTTGTTACATGCGGTTCCACCGAAGCGATGATGGCGGCAATGATGAGTGTTACTAATCCCGGCGACAAGGTAATCGTGTTTTCGCCCTTTTACGAAAACTACGGTGCGGACACAATCCTAAGCAATGCGCAGCCTATTTATGTACCGCTTGTTCCACCTGACTACAACTTTGATCCGGCTGTTTTGGAAGATGCCTTCCGCCAAAAGCCGAAGGCAATCATCGTTTGTAATCCCTCAAATCCAAGTGGAAAGGTTTTTACACGCGAAGAACTGACGATTATCGCAGACTTGGCAAAAAAATACGATTCCTTTGTAATAACGGACGAGGTTTACGAACACATCCTTTACAAACCGTTTGTTCACACTTATATGGCAAGTTTGCCCGGTATGAGGGACCGTACAATCGTATGCAACTCGCTTTCTAAAACCTATTCGATTACAGGCTGGCGTCTCGGTTATACACAGGCAAACCCCGAAGTAACCGAACGCATCAAAAAGGTTCACGACTTTTTGACAGTAGGCGCAGCAGCTCCGTTGCAGGAGGCCGCAGTTACGGGCCTGCGCTTTGATGACGCATACTACGCTGACCTTCAGCAAAAATATACACATAAACGCAATTTGTTTTTACAGGGATTGCGCGACATCGGACTGCCCCATACGGAACCGCAGGGTGCTTACTACATAATGATAGACATCAGCGAGTTCGGTTATGAAAGCGACCTTGAGTTTGCCGAAGTTCTTGCACGCGATGTAGGTGTAGGTACAGTTCCAGGTTCATCATTTTTCCGCGAGAACGAAAACCGCTATGTGCGCATCCACTTTGCAAAAAAGGATGAAACTTTGAACGAAGCCTTGAACCGTCTCAGTGATATCCGAAAAAAGATCACCCCACGAACCTGATTTTATATATATTTATAAAAACCTATTGACATGGTAGGGTATTTGTTATAAGGTTAACCTATTATGTTGATAGGTAATATTATTAAAGATTCAAGAATCCTCCAAGACTATAATCTTTCCCTTTGTTCCTGTTGTAAAAATACGGCGGGACATCAGTGTTGCTTCAACCTTTTTTAATCGCATTGAGAGCACAGTTTTAATCCGCCGGTTTGTTTTTTTGAGCCGACGGATTTTTTTTTACATATAAGGAGACATAAAATATGAGTGGTAAAAATTACAAATCAATTGAATCGGCTTTGATTCACGGTGGTATTAACGGTGACGAGACAACAGGCGCTGTAAATGTTCCAATTTATCAGACCTCCACCTACGAGCAGCAGGGAATCGGTCAGAATAAGGGCTGGGAATATTCCAGAACCGGTAACCCTACCCGCGCAGCATTGGAAGCCTTGATAGCAGAACTGGAAGGCGGTACGCACGGTTTTGCATTCGGTTCGGGAATGGCAGCATTGACCGCTGTTATTTCATTATTCAAAAGCGGTGACAAAATCATAATTTCGAGCAACGTATACGGCGGAACATTCCGCGTGCTGGACAAAATATTCAAGAATTTCGGTATTAGTTACTCAATTGAAGATACAACAAATCTAGAATCTTTGGATAAAAAAGTCTCTCCTGATGTAAAGGCAATTCTTGTAGAGACGCCGGCAAATCCTCTTTTGACAATTACAGACTTGTCTGGCATTGCGGATATTGCTAAAAAACACGGAATCCTTTCAATCGTAGATAATACTTTTATGACCCCGTACTTGCAGCGCCCGATAGAAAGCGGAATCGACATTGTAGTTCATAGTGCAACAAAATACCTGGGCGGACACAGTGACGTTGTTGCTGGTCTTGCCGTTGTTCACGACAAAACTTTGGCAGAACGGCTCGCCTTTATTCAGAATGCGACAGGCGGTGTTCTGGGTCCGTTTGATTCTTTCCTTTTGATTCGCGGAATTAAAACTCTTGGCGTCCGTCTTGACCGCCATACAGATAATGCCCTTAAGATTGCAAAATGGCTTGAAAAACACGAGGCGGTCAAGAAGGTTCATTATCCTGGACTTGAAACTGCTCAGGGCTATAAAATCAATAAAAAGCAGGCTAAGAACGGCGGCGCGATGATCAGTTTTGAACTTAAAGAAAACTATGATTTTAAGAAGTTTTTCTCTTCGCTTGGTCTGATTGCGCTTGCAGAAAGTCTTGGCGGTGTTGAAAGCCTTGCCTGCCATCCTGCAAGTATGACACATGCAAGTATTCCAAAAGAAATCCGCGAAAAAGTAGGAATTACGAACGGTTTAATAAGGCTTTCTGTAGGCATTGAAAATGCAGATGATTTGATTGCGGATCTGCAGCAGGCAATACAAGAGGCTGCATTATGATTTACGACTCGATGCAGGAATTGATCGGGAATACTCCGCTTGTACGGCTTTCAAATGTCGGAATGCCACAAGGCATAAATCTTTTTGCAAAACTTGAATTGATGAATCCAGCAGGCAGTGTAAAAGACCGCGTCGGACGCGAAATGATAGAAGACGCTGAACAGCGCGGAGTATTAGAAGCTGGCGGAACAATTGTTGAAGGAACTGCCGGGAACACAGGGCTTGGCATTGCGTTTGCAGCATTAAAAAAGGGCTACAAAGTTATTTTTGTAGTACCTACAAAGTTCAGTCAGGAAAAGCAGACTTTGATGAAAGCCCTTGGCGCGCAGATTGTAAATACTCCTCGCGAAGAAGGTATGCTTGGTGCTGCCAAAAAAGCGGAAGAAATACGCGCAAGTATACCCGGGGCTGTAGCATTGCAGCAGTTCAAAAATCCTGCAAACCCGCGTGCGCATTACAAAACAACAGGTCCTGAAATTTATACCGACCTTAACGGTAAAATCGATTATTTTCTGGCAGGAGCCGGCAGCGGCGGCACTTATGCCGGAATTATGCGGTACTTAAAAGAAAAAAATCCGGAAATAAAAGGTGTTCTTGCAGATCCCGTCGGTTCTACAATGGGCGGTGGCGAACACGGCGAGTACAACATTGAAGGGATAGGCAATGACTTTATCCCCGAAACAATGGATATGACACTTGTTGATAAAATAATAAAAATCAATGATTCGGATGCTTTTGAGGGTGCTCGGGAACTTGCCCGGCGTGAAGGAATTTTTGCCGGCAGTTCAAGCGGTGGAGCTTTTTCCGCGGCAAAAAAACTGACGCAAGAAATTGCGGGTAAGGTAACCGGAACTGGCAAAACACTGAACATTGTTGTTGTCTTTCCTGACCGCGGTGACCGGTATTTCAGCAAAGGCTTGTACGAGTAAAAAAGCAGAAGATGCGCGTTATAGGCAAAGGCTATAGCTGTGTATAAAAAAACAGTATTAGACACTAAATGACAGTTTGGATAAGGATATAACATCTGATACGAAAGAGGTAGAAAATGAAAAACAATAGTAAAACAATTATTACAATTATTTTGGTAACTGCATTGATATTTACATCTTGTGCAGGTAAAAAAACAAAAGAAGTTACTCTTAAAATTGGAACCTGCGGTTCACTTGTTGAAGACATTCTTGGTCCCGCAAAAGCAAGTTTGAAAGAACAGGGAATCAATCTGGAAATTGTACAGTTCTCTGACTTTGTAACTCCAAACCGTGCCCTGAACAGCGGCGACATTGATTTGAACGCTATGCAACACAGAGTTTTCTTTGCAAACGACTGTGCTTCCAACGGTTATGAACTGACAGCAATCGGAAATACATATCTTATCCCGATGCACTTTTATTCAAACAAGGTAAAGTCAGTTTCAGAAATTAAAGATGGTGATGAAATTGCAATTCCGAATGATGTTACAAACGGCGGACGCGCCTTAAAGATTCTGGAAGGTGCCGGTCTAATCACCATTAAGAAAGATGCGGCATTCAGTCCTACAGTTGCTGATATTGAAACTTACAAGGTAAAAATCAAAATAAAGGAACTTGCTGCAAATCTTGTAGCACAGGCTTTGAATGACGTAACAGCAGCTGTTATAAACGGAAACTATGCAGTTGATTTCGGATTGAAGCCGGAACAGGCAATCCTTCAGGATACAACACTTATCATTCCTGAATACTGGTGTCTCATCGCAGTAAAAACTGAAAATCTAAAAGACCCGGAAAAAGTTGCGCTTTACGAAAAAGTTGTAAACGCATGGCATACCGACGAAACCCTTAAGGTTTACGACAACTATCAGGGAAGCATTATTCCTGTCGGCTGGGATGAAGATATTCTTTCTAAATACAAATAATAGCTGTAAGGATTTTGTTTATGAGTGATGCTGTAGATTATTTGATACAAGACATTGATATTGCGGATGGAAGTGGAAAGCCGATTTTCAACGGTAATGTTGGAATAAAAAATGGAAGAATAGCTTTTGTGCAAAAGTCAGGTCAAAAATCTACAGCATTAACGGCAAAAAAAATCAAAAAAGGACAAAAAGATGATTTGCTTTGTCCGGGATTTATAGATACACATACACATGGCGACTTGCAGCATGTTTTGGATCCATATGTAAGGACACAATTGCTGCAAGGTGTTACTTTTTCTATTTGCGGAAACTGCGGAATAAGCGCAGCTCCTGTCTCAAAAGAAAATTTTCAGATTTTACGCGAATACTGCAGCAGCGTAATTCCATTCGATACTCTTGATGAAGAATGGAAAACCTGGACAACTTTTCAAAATTATCTTAACAGCATCAAAAAACGAAATCCGGTTTTTCAGAGTGGAGCACTTGTAGGGCAAGGCACTCTGCGGATTGCTGTAATGGGCATGGAAAACCGGAAGCCCGAAAAAAATGAAATTGAAAAAATGAAGGACCTTCTTAGGGAAGCTATGGAGGCAGGTGCACTCGGACTTTCCAGCGGACTGGTTTATATTCCCGGAGTTTATTCAGACAGCGATGAAATGATTGAACTCTGTAAAGTTGTAAAGGAATATGATGGATTTTATGCGACCCACATGAGAAGCGAAAGCCGTCATATTGTTGAAGCAGTAAAAGAAGCTATTCATGTTGCTGAAAGCTCTGGCTGCAAACTGATTATTTCTCACCTGAAAGTATCCGGGCTCGAAAACGCTGCCTTTACTGATGAAATCCTTAAGTTGATTCTTGAAGCACGTGAACGCGGTGTAAAAGTAATCTGCGATCAGTACCAGTCCAACAAAGGGAGCACAACACTTGCACAGCTCCTTCCGCCGGAATATCAGTCAGAGGGAATTGAAGGACTTTTGAAATATATAAAAAGCAGTGAAACTAAAAAAGAAATAATAAAAAAAATGGAAAAGGATTCAAGCTACGAAAATTATCTGCTTCAGCTTGGAGCTTCGGAAATAATAATTGTTGCAAATCAAAAATATCCTGAATTTGACGGACTTACTCTTGAAGAAATTTCACACAGGAATAATATAAGTCCTGCAGAAAATGTCTGCAATCTTCTTCTTGAAAATGATGGAAATGTATTGATGGCAATCACTATGTGCAGACAGGACATTGTAGATAGAATATTCAAATTTCCGTTTGCGGCTGTCGGTTCAGATGGAATTGGTGCTGGAGGGAAAAGGAAGACCCATCCACGCGCAAATGGAAATTTCGTTCATTTATTTGAAGACTATGTAAGGAATAGAAAACTTGTTTCATGGGAAGAAGGCGTAAGAAAATGTACATCTTTACCGGCGGATTTTATCGGCTTAAAGAACAAAGGTCATATTCTTGAAGGGTATGATGCTGATATTGTGATTTTTGACCGCACAAAAATTGGAACTGATGCAACGTTTGCAAAACCGAACCTTCCTCCTAAAGGAATAAAGAGTGTTTTTATAAAAGGCAGAGAAGTTGTGCTTGATGGAAATCTGGTTATATAATTAATGACAATCTGAGAAAAGGGTATTATGAAGAATCTTGCTTATTATAATGGTAAAATCAGCTCAATTGAAGAAATGACTGTCCCGATTAACGATCGCTCTGTATTTCTGGGCGATGGTGTTTATGATGCAACAATGGCGGCAAATCATAAAATTTTTGAACCTGAATATCATCTGGAACGCTTTTACAATTCGATGAAAAAAGTCCGCATAACACCGCCGCTTTCATCCGATGAGCTTCTTGCAGAACTGCAGAAATGTGTTAACCAGGTTGATTCTGAAAAACCGCTTTTTCTTTATTGGCAGGTTACACGGGGTACTTCGGTCAGAAGTTTTACTTTTCCGGAAGTAAAACCTAATTTGGTTATTTATATTTATGAAGCTTCTCTTACCGATTTGCGCCACCCATGGAAAGTAATTACAAAAGAAGATACCAGATTTTTTCACTGCGATATAAAAACCGTAGACCTGTTGCCGGCTGTTCTTGCAAGCCAGGAAGCAAAAGAAAAAGGATGCGATGAAGTCATTTTTCATCGTGGTGAACGCGTAACGGAATGTGCGCATAACAACGTAAATATCTTAAAAAACGGAAAGTTTATAACTCCGCCGTTGGACAATCTTATTCTCCCGGGAACTGCACGCCGTCACTTTATAGAAATCTGCGGAAGGCTTGGAGTTCCTGTAGAAGAAAGACCTTTTACGATTGATGAGCTTTTATCTGCTGATGAAGTTATGATAACCTGCTCGGCAACATACGGTGTGCCTGTTTGCCAGATAGACGGAAAACCTGTCGGCGGAAAGGATAGAGAACTATTGTACAAGTTACAGAAAGCGGCTGTTGATGATTTTATTGCAGAAACAGGCTTTGTGCCGGATATTTTGTAATATGCGGCACAAAGAATAACTGCTTTACTGTATCAAAATACG
>DBWK01000126.1:0-678 GCA_002308875.1 Treponema sp. UBA1240 | reverse complement strand
CTTGAAGAACGTGATTATTACACGGAAGGACATTCTCAGCGTGTAAGTGATATGGTACTTGCGCTTGCAAAACGCATGGGTTTTTCCAAAGACGAGGTAATGCTTTTCCATTTTTCGGCGCATCTGCATGATATTGGTAAAATCGGCATTCCGGATGCAATCCTGCGGAAAAACGGCAGGCTTACGGATGCGGAATTTGCTGTGATAAAGCAGCACCCCGAGATTGGTGCGCGAATATTGCGCAAATCCCCTGCGTTTGCCGAAATTGCGGAGATTGTGCTTCATCATCATGAACGATTTGACGGGCTAGGTTATCCGGACGGCATTTCCGGTTATAACATTCCGCTCGGTTCACGGCTCATTGCCGTATGCGATTCAATCGACGCAATGATGACAACACGAAGCTACCGCAAGGCGTTTTCGGAACAGGACTGTTATGAAGAAATCAAACGTTGTTCCGGGACCAGGTACGATCCAGATGTTGTTGACGCAGTGATGACCCATTGGAAAGAACTTATGAAAGTTGCGGGTTATAACCTGTAATCTTTATAAATAAAGCATTGGTATCGCTTTATTATGCTGCTGACAAAACGATACCGTTTGTAAAAAACTTTTCTAAAAAGTTTTTTTAAGAAGCCGTGTGCGGTTTTGACTGTTCCGCACAACGGCTCTTTTTTT
>DBWK01000079.1 GCA_002308875.1 Treponema sp. UBA1240 | reverse complement strand
TTATAAAACTTGCAGAATTTTGAGGTACTTATATGAAGAAATGGATCTTTATTCTCGCACTTATCAGTGTGTTGTTCGTATTTGCCGGATGTGCTTCTGACGAAACTCCAGAAGAAGAACCCGTACCAGAAGTTCCTGCAAATAAAATAGATTCTCCAGTTTTAACCCCAGAAAGGCAAGAGCCTGTCGTTGTACCAGAACAGACAATTCAAGAAGAACCCGATGCTACATTTATAACAGACTGGATAGATCTTGTTGTTGATGATGATGAGAATTGTGGTTTTTTCATAACAACAGATGAACTTGGAACTTTTTCAAGCATTGAAGGTGAATTCAAAAAAGATAGTGGAAACGAGAGCAGCTGCTTCGGTTTTGTGTTCGGATACTCCGCTCAAGAAAACGGAATAGTTCCTGATTATTTCCGCTTTGCAATAAACGTAAAAGGCGAATATTCAATTCACGCATGGGATGGAAACTCATATAAAGATTGTATCGACCCAGAGGCTGATACAGCTTATCTTTATAAATCAGATGTAATTAATACAGGATATGGAGAAATTAATACCCTTAAGATTGCAACTGACGCAGAAGGACTTTTGTCATTCTTTATAAATGATACGGAAGTTGCTTCCAAAATAGAACCATTTGAAAACAGTACAAGCGGTATAATGGTTTTCTTCTCAATTGGAACAAAACAAGAAGAAAATCTTTCAGAAACCCCTGTAAAATTTTCATACAGGATAACAGATTCTGTTGCTGCAAATGATTTTGTTCCTGTTTCTGAAATTAGTCAGGATTAATCAATGAATATAGTGCTTTTTCAGCGGGAGGAAATGGACAAACCCTTGCCGCTGAAAGATGAGCGTGCAAAACATATAATCAAAGTACTTCACAAGCAAACTGGCGACACTTTTGAAGCTGGAATAATCAACGGCAAAGCAGGGCAGGCAGAAATAACCGCAATCACAGACGAAGGTATTTCTTTCCATTTCCTCCCGCTTACAGGCGGGAAGCCCCTTTACCCAATTACGCTTATTATAGGTTTTCCGCGCCCAATACAACTTAAACGACTTTTCCGCGATGCCGCGGGGCTCGGGGCTTCCCGCCTGTGCCTGTGCGGTACCGAACTTGGCGAAAAATCTTATATGGACTCAAATATTGTAGAACGAGGAGCCGCTTATGCCGCATTGCTTGACGGTACCGCCCAGGCAAAAAGCACCCACGTCCCGGAACTCAGCTTGTTTCCGTCCGTAAAGGCTTGTCTTTCCGCACTGTTCACCGACACAAATGTTTCCGGCTCATCTGCCGCGCCTTTCGCCCAAAATGACGCACAAATTCCGCCCAACGAAAAAATCAACGACATTCGTGTTATGCTCGACAACGTAAAACCAGAATCTTCTCTATTCAGCTACATGAAACAATGCACAGCAGAAGACCCCAATATAATAGAAAACAACGACACATCAAAAACCGCCACCATATCTAACAAAAACGCACCTGCTCTCACATCCGACAAAGAACGCATGGTTTATGCCGCTATCGGTAGCGAACGCGGCTGGACAGACCGTGAAAGAGCCCTGTTTGCGGAAAACGGCTTTGCTTCGTGCTCAATGGGCTGCCGGGTTTTACGTACGGAAACAGCCGCAACAGTCGCCATGTCACTCATCTTGCAATCGTTGGGTGTTCTGTAGCACATATATATACTACTGCTTCAAACGACATCAAAAATAGTGTATTATACCCAACAGATAACATTGAGAGGAAAAGATAATGAACAACGACGCTATAAAAGAACTTCTTTTGAAACTTGAAGAAACATCCATAGATTTTACAGTTACTCTTTCTGGAAAGGAAAGCAACAAGGTCAACGGACTTTATAAGCCTGAGACACACGAAATTATTCTGCACAACAAAAACTTCAAATCAGACAACCAGCTCGTTTACACAGCGATTCACGAGTATACGCACCATCTTTTGACAGAAAAGAAACTTGATGAAACAGGTGGGCTTGGCAACTGTGGAAAAGCACGAGCACACACAAATGAATTCTGGGCAAAGTTTCATAGCCTGCTTGAGATTGCTGAAAAACAAGGCATTTACGTCATTGGCTTAGAAGATGCGCCGGAGCTTGCCGCGCTTACAGACGACATTAAAAAGAACTACCTTGAAAAAAACGGTACTTTGATGCTTGAGTTCGGCAAAAAGCTCGCGGAAGCTCACAAACTTTGCGAGCAGGCTAATATCCGCTATGAAGACTATATCGACAGGGTTTTGCAGTTGCCAAGAACAACGGCTAAGACAATCACCAAAATAAGCACAGAAAACCTTAACCCGGCGGTCGGCTTTGAAAACATGAAGATGATTTCCCGCATTTCTGACGCACAAAAACGGAACGAAGCCGAGCAGCAGATTCTCTCCGGCAAAAGCCCAGACACAGTTCGCTCAATGATGGTGAAAAAATCACAAGAAGTTGATGTTAAAACCCGGCTGGAAAAAGAAAAATCACGGCTTGAAAAAACAATTTCACAGCTCACTTCCAGATTGGAAATGGTTAATGAGAGTCTTTCGAACTTGTAAAATCATTCGTCACATTTGCAACATGCCGAAAATATGCGTGTTTCTTCTGTTTATAGTTTCTATGGCGAACATAGGCGGGGTCGCATTATTCGCACAGACAAGTATGCCTTCCGTTTCTATGCCGGAAATCTCATCTCCTGCAATGCCGTCTGTTTCTATGCCAACGCTTTCTGGCTCAAAAAACACCGATGAGGCTACCAGCAAAAACAGCGAGAAAAAAACTTCCAGCAGCACAGTTGGAACAGGACTCACGGCAACGGCACTTTTAGGACTAACCAACACAACAGGCTTGGACACGCTTTCTGCGCTGCTCGGTGTTTCTGACACAGGTTCATCCACAGCCTCTGCACTTTCTTCAACAGACGCCTCAACAATTTCTTCAATATCATCGCTGTCGTCAATATCTTCGCTCCTTTCAAGCGACTCATCGCTTTCGGCGTTGTCGGGTTTGTCGTCTAACCAAAGCACTTCCGCATACACGAATTATGTTCTTCTTTCACAAATAATCGAAAAACTGAACGAGTTATCTCAAAAGCTCGAAGAAACAAATACAGACACAACGCAGCTGAGCAACGCACAAAATTCCTCGCAGACTTCAGAAAGTGCACAAATCACAGAATCAGCGCAAAACGCATCAACAAAACGTGAAATCATGCGTTTCCGCATAAATGGCTCAAACATCCTTACGTCTATAACAGATATATACATTTCAAAACCAGAAACAGACGGATCTTTTCTATTGACAGCTGACCGCACCTACACTGCCGACTACAAAAAGCGGACCGAAACATTTTATATGTTTTTTACTCCGACATCGGACAAAAAATCATCGGGTCTTGATGTATCTGTCTCTGTTCTTCAGGACTACGAAAACAAAAACTCATTTTTATACAGGCTTGCAGATCTTTCTGAACAAGCATCAATAAGCGCAAAAAAAACGGGCAGTTTGATTTCAATAATCATAAACAACCCGTCTTTTAAAGTCGATTTTTTGCTTTCGTTAGATTAATTCACGCAGATTTCTAGACAAAATATCGTCTATTTCCATTCCACCGTATAAACAGCTCCTTTATAATCTGAAAGGAACGATGCCATTGTTGCGGTTATTTCAGCTGTATTCTCTTTGTAAGTTCCGGTTGAATATTTTGGAACAGAAACTGCTGTAACTGTTCCCGGAACAGTTATTTGGAATTTAAATTTAAATGTAGTTGCTTCGTTGGCAAGTTTCCGTCCATAAACAACAGCTACAGTATCCACGTATTCTTCTTCGTCCATTTCTTCGCCAGTAAAAAGCGGAGCCATCAACAAATCCGCATAACCGGTGCTTTCTTCTGGAAGATAAGTCAGTAAATACTGGATATATTCTGGATTAAGTGTTACGGAAAACGATTTTTTGCCACTTTTCTCTATTAATGAAAACATTCCCGGAAGATCTGGTAAAATCTTCGTAATAGAATCCGGTCCTGTTTCACAATTTATTGAAACACCATAACCCGTACAGCTTTTTACAGTGAATCCCGCTCTTGTAAGACCATCTGCCATCAGCTTTTCGTCAGCGCGTGTCATTTCCGGTGATGCGTTTGTTGTTGAGTAAAATACATCAGCAACCGTTTCTCCTGTGTTGCTGGCAAAATCGACAGTCATCTTATCGTCATTTGTCAATGTCGTTATATTTATTTTAACAACAGGTGAACATCCTGTTATAAACAAACAAATACACAAAAAACTTACAACGCCAAAAATAGTTGTTACTAACCGTGAAGAAAAAACTCTTTTCATATCTTATAAATACCTAAAAGCGCGGAATTGTTACACGAAATCCTGTCTGAAACGATAAACCTGCAGCTGCAGCACTTCCAAACGGCAACGCTGAGCCATCTGTTTTGTTGTATACCGTTAGCGCAATATCCTGACAGAAACGAAAATCAAATTTACCAACATGAATAACTGGTGTCTGGAGTGAAACACCTAAAATTCCTGGGAATACAGAAGCTTCAATTCTTTGCGAAGTTCCTGGAAGCACAGTTTTTCCTAATGTTAAAACAGGACCGGCGTAAATTCGTACATTATCGTTTGCGAAAAATGACAGCGTAAATATCAACTGGAATATATTCATTGACGGATCCCAGTTTAATGCGAGTCCGACACCCGGTTTTGTATCACCAGTTCCATAAGAAGCAACACCCTGAGCATTCAGTCCCCTAAAAACAAAACCAAATTTTTCAGTCGTGAATAAAGACCACCCTCCAACAACCGACACATCAATGGAAATCTTTTCTAAAAAAGGGTTTATTTTTTTTTCACTTTCTTCTTCGGTTGTTTCTTTAGCTTCCTTTGCGTCTTGAACTTTCTTATTAGCTGTGGCAATAACTATTCCTTCCATTGGAATAGTGGTTTGTTCGTTCTGTACACTTTCTTCTTTTTGTACAGTTGGTGCAGTTTCTTTTTCCGGTTTATTAATGCTTGCAATTACAGTTCCGCCAGAAGGAACAGTTCCAAGACTTGTACCACCGTTGTTCGTTGTAGGAGTTGTTTGTGGGGTTGGGGTATTATCAGCAACCGCAGTAACAGGATCAATAATACGTCCTGCACAATAATATGTACGTTTCCAATAAGATTCTGTTACTTCAGAAATGATAACACCCGTTTTCGGTCCACTACTAGCAGCATGAATCATTTTTCCATCACCAAGATAAATAGAAACATGCGTAACTTTAGATCCATTATCACTAAAAAACAGCAAGTCACCAGCTTGTCTTTCTGAATCTTCTATTTTTCTTGAAAAATCACATATTTGACTGGCTGTACGTGGCAATGAAAGACCTATTCCTTTTCCAGCCAAAAAAACAAGACCGGAACAATCTATTCCGCTCCGAGAGGTTCCTCCGTAAACATAGGGAACGCCTAAAAACTGTTTTGCAGTTTCAATGAATTTGTTACGTTTATCAAGAGCACTTGTATCTGCACTTTGTGCAAAAAGAGAAAAATTAGTAATTAATAGAACAAATATCGAAAGAACTGCTACTTTTCTTTTACAAACCATATAATACAGTATATTTCAAAATAATAAGAAAAACAATAAATCCATGAAAAATTCATTCATCATACATTTCATTCCTATTAAATATTAAGGCAAACTTGAAATTTTTCGCTATTAATAGGGAGTTTCAAAAATGCAATGTTGAAAACTGCAATTTTCAACTCAGAGACAAGCTTGGAAACGTCTCGGAGGTCAGTTTTTCCTTGTGTACACATAATAAAAAAAAATTATAATTACAAAAAAACAAAATTTATTAAAATGTCGTGCAACTTTTTCATTCTTTATCTGGTCTATATTAGTATGACAGGGAACCTGTCTTTTCTTAAAAATTCGAATTTAGTAGGGAACGACAATGAACAAGCAGAAAGAACTTCCATGGGCATTTCTTGATGCATGGAGAGGAAAGACTTTCACGGGCGAATGGCCCACAATTCCAGAAATGTTCAGAATTACAGCTGAACGCTATCCAGAAAGAAACGGTTTTACTGTTTTTGAACCAGACAGGAACACTCTCACTTACAAACAGGTTCTGGCAAATGTTGAAAAACTTAGTTACTGGCTTTATGAACAAGGAATCAGAGCTGGAGACAGAGTTGCTGTAACAGGCAAAAACTCCCCTGAATGGGCAACCGTATTCCTTGCAACACACTTCTGTGGTGGTGTAATCGTACCAATTGATCATGGTCTGCATGAACATGAAGTTGAAAATCTCCTTAATACTGCAAAACCAAAAATCTTCTTCCTTGATGAGGAAAAGTATCCATACTTCAAGGAACATTCAGGCGATATGAAGATTATGTCTCTCTCTAAACAGTTCGAGGATGCATATGTCTATAACCTTGCTGCTTCCAAAACTTATGAGACTGACAAACCAAAAGAAACTGATCTTGCAGCGATTCTCTTCACATCGGGAACAACAGGCAACCCTAAAGGTGCCATGCTTACACACAGAAATCTTGTTTCTGACTGTTATATTGCTCAGCTTCACCTTACAATTCTTCCGACAGATGTTTTCTATGCGCTGCTTCCTATTCATCACTCATACACAATGCAGGCAGTTTTCATTGAATCTTTATCTGTTGGTGCTGAAATCGTATTTGGTAAGTCGATGGCTGTAACGCGAATGCTCAAAGAACTTCGTGAAGGAAAAATCACGATGCTCCTTGGCGTTCCTCTTCTGTTCAACAAATTGCTCGCTGGAATAATGAAAGGAATAAAAGAGAAAGGATCTGTTGTATATGGTCTTATCCGCTTCCTGATGGGCATATCTTATTTTGTTAAGAAAGTTTTCGGTATTAATCCTGGAAAGAAAATGTTCGGAGCAATTCTCAAGAAAGCAAGTATTGACAACCTGCGTATCGCAATTTGCGGCGGGGGTCCTCTTGCAGCGAGCGTTTTCAAAGTATACAACGAAATGGGTATCGATTTTATTCAGGGATACGGACTTACGGAAACATCCCCGATTATCGCGCTCAACCCGAAAGAACACTTTAAGATTGAGAGCGTCGGAAAGTTCTTTGATCCTTGGATGGAAATGCGGATCGCAAATCCTGATGAAAACGGTATCGGTGAAGTTCAGGTAAAAGGTCCGATGGTTATGCAGGGCTACTACAACATGCCGGAAGAAACTGCCGCAGTCTTTACGGATGACGGATGGTTCAAAACAGGAGACCTTGGAAAGCTTGATTCTGAAGGCTACTTGTATCTTTCTGGCCGTGCGAAAAACATGATTGTTACGGAAGGTGGAAAGAATGTATTCCCAGAAGAAATTGAGAACGCATTCCAGCTTTTTGACGACATAGAGCAGATTACGGTTCAGGGCTACATCATGGACGAAACCACAAAATCCGAAGGTATTGAAGCTCTTATTTATGCGGCTGATGCTGCTTACACAAGACTTGGAGCACAGCGCGGCAATGCGGACGGAGATGCAAAAGTTAAAGCTTGTGTTGAAGAGATTGTTGGAAAGGTGAACAAGACAGAACAGCCTTATGCAAGAATCTCAAAGATAACAATGCTTGATAAGCCTCTTGAAATGACGACAACAAAGAAAGTAAAGAGAAACTACAACAAATAAAAGACGAATGTGAGGTTGACTTTAAAAGACTGCGTTTAATCTAAAGTTATTTGCAGTACGTAGCCAACGAATTCCCTGCATGCCACTATTGAAGCACGAAGTGCTGAACTTGTGGCTGATGCAGGGTGTTGGCGTGAGTACTGCAAATTATTAATGACATTGGTAAACTGGTCTTTTTGAAAGTCCCGAACGGACGGCATCGAGATTAACGGTGCCGTCTTTTTTTATAAGCGGAATGTCACCGATGTCGAGGTCAAAGGGGCGGCGGGCTATGTGTTCCGGGTAGTGTGCATCGCTCGATGTTGTAAGATGATAATGAAGTGTGTCCAGAGGAATCTGTTTGCTTGTGTACGGGTCGGTTGTAACAGGCGGAATGCGCGTAACTTCAACTGCATCGTAGTTGCCTTCCGGTATAAAGCCGAACTGGCTTACAAGCGAAAAAGCCGGCCTGTCCACATGAGCCGGAATACATAGCCCGCCAAGAGTGTGAATCCGCTTTTCAAGGTCGTCAATCGAAATATCCGCAGATGTTATAAGATATTTCTCGACCTCGCCCAGAATATCCTCGTTCTCGTCAACATACACCTGGTCACCTGTTTTTTCCGGGTTGTTCATTATGGGCGGCAGCATGTCGTATATCTCGTTGCCAAAATCGAGCGCAGTCTGCAAATCCGAAAAAAGACTTAAAATGTGAACTTCTTCCTGTGACTGAACTTCCATTCCGTAAAGAGATGCTATGCCGAACTTTTTGCATGCTGCCGCGAAAGCCGGGCAGTTCAGTGCCGTGTTATGGTCGGTAAGAGCGGCGAGCTGCACGCCTTTTTCTGCCAGAACTTCCGCTATGTACGATGGCGACATGGAAAGGTCGCCGCACGGGGAAACACAGGAATGTATATGAAAGTCACATTTTATAATCAAACATATCTCCTATTTTACAGGTACCGCAAAAAGCGCATCGCTAAAAAACACGTAAAACTTGCACATTTTTCGCTTTTTCGTCCGCGTGAAATTTTACAATATTACGCTAGGCCTTATCTCAGCTTTGCATTCTCGTTCTACTTTGCCAGAGCCGCGTACAGTTTGCCCGAAACGTTGAACTGGTTTTCTGCCGTGCGGAAAAGAGCCACTCGTTCCTCCCGTGCGGCTTCAAGAAAGTCGTCCGGCACAGGGCGGCTGTTACAAATAATTATGGCAGGCGAATCCTTTAGCGAAGCTACTGCCATCGTGTTTTTATGCGCCTGTATCGTGATAAGGACACTTTCATCCGGGGCATTCCCCATCACGTCACTCAACAGGTCAGACGTGTACGCTGCCGTTATCTCCCTGTCATCATATGAATCTTGAACAACTTCAAGATTCAACAGTTTTATCAAATCACTTGTTTTCATAGACTAAACATCCTTTATCATTATCGCGACACAAGCAGAACAGCGCACAACCTCGCCGGTGTTGTCATTTTTCCTGCGGTGCAAAGAAAAACCACGAGTGTACCGACGTTCCCTTTCCCACCTCAGACTTTATCTGGAAGCCGTCAGAAACTCGCCTTGTATTGGGAAGCCCCATGCCTGCGCCAAATCCCAGTGCCCGCACCCTGTCAGATGCCGTTGAAAATCCTTCTGTAAGGGCTTTTTCCACATCCGCTATGCCAGGACCAGTATCAATTGCTTCTATCGTAAGCTTTTCAGGCGTAATGTAATAACGCATTAAGCCGCCCTCGGAATGGACAACCTGATTTATCTCAAGCTCGTAGCTTGCAATTCCGATTCTGCGTGTCAAAGCCGGATCAACATTCATTCCGCGCAAAATCTTCTTTACTTCTGTTGATGCCTGACCTGCCGTCTCAAAGTTGAAAGGCTCCGTCTTAAACTCTATGACACGGTTAGGCATTTTCTTCAAATCCTCAACCTTCTTAAGTAGAGAACTGCGCTCCGTAGAATCTGATGCAAGCGACGTTCCTGATTGAACTCCGCTCTCCAACGCCGCCTGAGCCTGCATCGCCTCTCGCTCAAGACGCTCAACCTCTTTATTCATGGCGACAAGAAGTGCGGAAATAACATCGGATGTAGTGACGATTCCTACAAGTTCGTTCGCTCCGTTGAGCACCGGGAACCGCCCGAATTTGAACTTGTTGAAGTATGAAACCGCAAACGAAAGCGGCATGTTATCCTGCAAGACAATTATGTTCCTCGTCATTTTTTTGTCGCATGTTTCGTCTATTGTGCCAGTGTCGAACGCACTCACGATATTGTCCATAGACACAAGTCCCGCAAGGTTTTTGCCGACAACTACAGGAACTCCTGTTATATGATGCTCCTTCATTATTTGCTGTGCTGTCCTGAATGTATCAGTGGGAGCGACGGTGACCACATCAGTCGTCATTACATCTTTGACTTTCAGTTTGAAAAGCAGTTCGATTACCGCTTCTGGAGACGAGTCCTGATTAAGTGGAATTGCCTGAGATATCTGGTTATTTATTGCGTCCATATAATGATTATACAGCTTCAAATGCACGCTGTCATGGATAAAATCACGGTTTATAGCACGTATTTATCGATAAAATGCGCAACTCCGTCTTCTTCGTTTGTTTTTTCTGTTACGTGTGCAGCAATCTGCTTTATTTCATCTAACCCGTTTATCATGGCGACACCGTGATGTGCGTAGCGGATAAGCGATTCATCGTTCATACTGTCACCAAACGCCATAGTCTCTGCCTGCCTAATTCCAAGTCTTTCGCAAAGCCAACAAAGAGCCTCGCCTTTTCCGCAATTGGCAGGCAGAATTTCCAAGAAATATGGCTTGCTCATGAAAAAAACGGCTTTATTGCCAAACATCGTCCTGAATTTTTTCAAAAGGTTCTGAACTTGCGCTGGATCGCCGGGAACCAACATCTTTGGCCATCCTTTCGCAAGAAAAGCTGGATAATCTTCTACGATGCGTTGATTTAACCCACTCAGTTTAATATCAACATCTGTCCAGTTGTTAGGTTTTGCCACGTAAATCGTAGATGCATCGTACACTTCAGGCACAAGCCCTTCTTCGATCGCTACCTTATAAGCACCCACAAGGACATCCGTATCAACATGATACTCGTAAATTGTCTTTCGCTCATGCAAATCCGAGATTGACGCTCCGTTCTGCGCGATTATGTAACGTCCCTGCTCAAATCCCGCAATATCAAGCCGCCGCACATAATTAAGAATGGCGTTGTCTGTTCTGCCAGACGCAATGACAATGTAAATACCGGCAGCCGCAGCCCTTTGCATCACAGAAACCGTATAGTCTGATATTG
>DBWK01000044.1:10980-19023 GCA_002308875.1 Treponema sp. UBA1240 | reverse complement strand
GCCTTTACAGCATCACCTTCTTCATATTTACCATATCCTACACCGTCCATGATTACAAGAACGACAGGACCACGACGACCCTTCCAGTTCGGGTTCTTTTCCAATGCATGCATTGTTTCTGACATATATATATTCTCCTATTAAGTACTAATTCTTTATTTAATATACTGAATTGGAGAAACTTTTACAACGTAGCAGAATAATGTTTCCGTATGAGGTTTTTGGGTTATTCACCGCTCAATGCGATTACAGGATCAAGTTTTGCAGCACGGCTTGCGGGGTTTAGTCCGAAAAAGATTCCTACAAATACTGAAAACACAAAAGTTACTATACAGGCCTGTGTGTTGATTATAAACGCGTTGGACTGCACGTATTCAACGGCAAGGCTCACCACAATTCCTACAATTATACCCATTATGCCGCCCAATACGGTTATACTTGCGGATTCAATCAAAAACTGCTGTCTTATAGCAGCAGGACTTGCGCCGAGCGCTTTTCTTATTCCGATTTCCTGCTTACGTTCCGTGACTGTTACAATCATGATATTCATAATGCCGATACCGCCGACAAGCAGAGAAATTGTTGCGATTGCACTCAAAAGAATGCTCATTGTTCCGGTAATTTCGTTCATCTGTTCAATCATTGTCTGCATTCCAGTTACGTTCACAGAATATTCAGAACCGGTTTTTGTCGTATAATAGTTTTTTATGTCAGTAACCAAATCCACGGCAGCATCATTGGAAACAGCCTGAACCATTACGTTTGAAGCAGTGGGATTAGGCTTGATTTTTTTTGAATAAAACCCGTAAGGAATGAATGCAGAACCGTTTTCCATTCCCGATGACTGTTCTTTGAGTACGCCGATTACTTCAAAGTTAAAGCTTGTGTTACTGGCAACAAGAATCACGTTTTTTCCTACGGCATCTCCCGCCGGAAAATAGCTTTCCGCCGTATCATGATTTAAAATAATTTTTTGGGTTCCTTTTTCGTTGTCCGTTACGTTAAAGAACACGCCGTTTTCAAGTTCAAGGTTATACATCTGAAGATAACCCGTTTCCACCGCACTGCAGTTTACGGAAGAAGAAGTTTCGCCATAAGTCATGGTTGCATTGAGAGTGTTCTTGTACCAGATTTTTTTTATGTTTTTAACGTTATCAAATAATTCAGTCCGTGCAGTTTCGTCAAATGAGACGGAAGAAGAACTGCCCCTGCGGCTCATAAAACCGGTGCTCACGCTCACCACATCAAGACCGGCTGTACCGAACGTGTCCTGCACCTGTTTTGTGGAACTGCTGCCAAGGCTTGTAATTACAATAACGGAAGCAACGCCGATGATAACGCCCAGCAGGGAAAGAAAAGTTCTTGTTTTGTTGCTCTTAAAGTTTTTAAAAGCGTTTATTAAGTCTTCTAACATACAGTCTCCAACATCTTATTCCACAATCTGTCCGTCCAAAATTCTTATGCACCGTTTTGTTGATTCACCGATTCGGGGGTCGTGCGTTACGATGATTACCGTAGTATTCTGTTCACCGTTAATCATGCGGAACATTTCCATAACCTGTTTTCCTGTTTCCGAATCGAGCGCACCGGTCGGCTCATCCGCCAAAAGGATTTTTGGTTTTGTTATCATAGCGCGGGCAATCGCAACTCTTTGCTTTTGACCGCCCGATAGTTCATTCGGCTTGTGATGAATACGCTCAGTAAGCCCAACCGCTTCCAAAACTTCTTCCGCCCGCTCGTAGCGCAGGCTTTTTTCAACTTTCTGATACTTAAGAGGCAGCATCACATTTTCTATCACATTCATGGAAGAAATCAAATGATACTGCTGAAATACAAAGCCTATTGTCTGATTGCGCAGAACAGAAAGTTCCTTTTCATTCATTTTTGCAGTTTCGCGTCCGTTAAT
Organism: Treponema sp. UBA1240; assembly: GCA_002308875.1. Lineage (GTDB taxonomy): Bacteria > Spirochaetota > Spirochaetia > Treponematales > Treponemataceae > UBA1240. The sequence continues at coordinate 17,117 of DBWK01000044.1, read as the reverse complement.
CTTAACAATACCGCTGGTCGGGCGGTCAAGGCAGCCTATCATGTTCATGCATGTGGATTTACCCGAACCGGACGGTCCCATTATTGAGACAAATTCTCCCTGCTCAATGTCAAAACTTACTCCGCGCAGCGCACGAACTTCGTTATCGCCCATTATGTAAGTTTTAACAACATCAACCAAACTGACTACGTTTTCCATAAACGTCCTTCCTACCTTGAAGGTGGCATTCCGCCTGAAGGCATTCCACCGCCAAATCCGCCCGCAGGAGACATTCCAGTTCCGCCGGACTTACTTCCGGCTGCAGGCATTCCGGTGTTTTTGTTTCTGCTCATACCAGAAAGCTTAGGTGCAGTCTGCTGCAAAAGCACTTCACCGCCTTCAAGTCCTTCCAAGACCTTTACATATTCCCTTCCGTAAGGTTCAACCTTTACAGATTTTTTCTGTTCGCCTTTAGCCAGAACAACGTAAGGTTCTTTGTTCTCGTAACCTATTGCATACCGCGAAACAACAACATAACTCTCGGTGGGGCTTATTTCGATTTTTCCCGTAAACGAAAAATACGGTAGAATCTCATCGGGATAATTGTCTATCCGCAAACTTACGTTCACAACGGTCGCCCCGCGCGAAGTTACCGAACCGATTGCGGGCCAGCCGGTAACGTATCCTTCTACAGTACCTTTGATGTAAGCAGGAAATTTGAATATTACTTTTTGTCCAACGGAAAGCTTTGCAACATCCGTTTCGGTAACTTCAACCTCAGCCGTAAGATAATCCGTGTTTACCAATGTGCCGATTTTATCTTTTGCTTCAAGCGAATCGCCGACTGCAACTTTTAAATCCGCAATAATGCCGTCAAAGGTTGCTATAACCTTGCGGTCGTTTACCTTTTGCAGAATTGAATTACGTTCAGTCTGCATAAGCTTTAACTCACGAGCCGAAGCGGAAAACTGCTTTGTAGCCATGTTATAGTCATGTTTTTCAAGGTTGTAAATCTGCTCTGAATCATCCAGCTTAAGGATTATGTCGCCTTTTTTAACTTTGTCACCGGCCTTTACCAAAACTTCCGTTACGGTTCCTGCGCTCAGTGCCTGCAAGGTCTGTTCCTGAGCTGCTGCGACCGTGCCTGATATTTCTATCACATTCTCATAGGTTTCCACATTTGCGGTGTAAAAAACTTTTTCATTTGATTTGGAGCCAAGAATGGTTCGCAAAACTACAAGAGCGGCTCCAATGATTACCAAAACAAAAACACAGATAATAATTATCTTGATTTTCTTTTTCATGTTCTTACCTTTCTATTTAATCTCAAATTTTTGATTTACAAAGTTTGAGACAACTTCATCATTATATATAATCAAATCTATACGGTTTGATATTTTTTTTATTATATTACTGTTCAAGCTGTTTTTTGCGGCGAGGTAGTCATTTTCCGTTACATAACCCTGCTTGTATAGTTTTGACATATCCTTTTCCAAGTCCTCATACAGCGAAATGCTTTTTTCTATGGATTCTTTTTCCCACATTAGGGAAGAAAGCTTCTGCTGAAGTTCCACAACCTTTGTTTCGTAATCTGCCTGTGCAGTTTCTATTGCGAGGAGTTCCTGCTGCTCCGTAAGCCCGTTCTGCTGTTTTGTAATCTCATTCTTACGAAAAGTGTTCGGATTTATTGACGCGCTTAGCGTTATCGCAGGAGAACTATCAGCCTTAGTGCCGCCGGCAGGAACACTTACTTCAGCTCCGAGTGTAAGACCACCGATTGTGCCGGAAACGCCTGCGTCCACAGAATTACTTTTAGTCGTAGTATTATCAAACGTGTAGCCCGCATTCGCCGTAAGGCTGTAAGTTTTTTTTGCACCGCGTTCCATCGAATTGATACTGTAAGTCCATTTTGAACTTTCTATCTGCGAATACAATTCCTTATCCAAAGATTTTACATCCTTGGGTTCAACTTCTTCTATACCAAAAGGAACAAAATGCATAAGCTCTGTATTTTCATCAATCTGAATATCATAACCGCATTTTTTATAAAAAACGGTGCAGTCATAAATGAACGAATGTATCGCGCTTTCTATCTCATGCTGATCGGAAATAACCTTTAGTTCCGCCTGCCGGTATGTGGAAGATACTGTTGAATATCCCTGAGCTTTTTTTGCTTCAAAATCAAGTGTATCATTATAGAGGGTTTCTTTTTTGGTCATTATTGAATTTATGGAAGAAAGAATACTCTTTAATGAGGTATAAAACTCTTTTTCAACCTCAATTGCTCGTTTTTCTATTTTTCGCTGCGCTTCAATAACAGAGCGTTCAGCCTTTAACAGCGTAATTTTGTTGGCAGCCGTAGCGGAAGAGATTATATCCACTCCAAGAGAAAAAGAAGTATCGCTTATTATTGAGTTTGAATTGGAGGAATTTAAATTTGCCTGTCCGGTTAAACTCAAATTGGAAGCCTGCGGGATTGTTGCTTTTACGGAAGGCTTTGCGCTGATTGTTTTTCCGTCTTTATTTGCACGGATAGTTACATTTCCGGTTGAAAGCGTAATATCAAAGCCGTTGTCAATCAGTGTAGACTGATATGACAGAGCAGTTTTTTTTGCGGTGAGAGTAAGGTTTTTAAGTTCTGAATCATTTTCCACATAAGAAAGGAGAAGCGTTTTTACATCCGGCAAAGCCTGTTCCGATTTTGCCGATTTTGTTTCCTGCGCGAATACGTTGAGCGAAATAAGCAGCAATGTGATTAAAAGAATATGTTGTCTTTTTTTCCTTATGTCCATACATTAATTATAAATAAAAAAAGACAAGAATGTTACCCTGCTTTGTACATATAACAAATTTTTAGTTTTATGAATATCTTGTTATTCGTTAACGACAAACCTTATTAAGTTTGTACAATTCTTCGGTGGCAATTCGGGCTTTGGCTGCAATATCACCGGCACTCTTGGGGAAGCAGTAATAAAGCTCTTTCATGTTGCCTATGCAAATCATATCACCGATTTCGTACCAAAAGTAGTCGGAATAAAGGCTGTAGCTTTCGCACGGCTTTTGTTCGTAGTGAAGCTTGCCGTCACATCCATCAAGCACGAAACCTTTTTCGGAATGGGTAAGTTTTCCTGAACCGACATGATAGATTGCTTTTGTATTTACCATCATGTAGATTTCTACTGGAACATCAAGCCGATATGTGCCGGCAGCAATCTCTACACGAACCTGTTCGCGCTGCCAGCTGAACCAGTCAGGCACATGGCGGAAATTCCGCCCGGAATCTTTGAGCGAAGTTTGCGGCTCAAGAAAGCCGTTCTCGGCAAGCTGCCACATTGCGCCGCATTCACCGCATTTGAGTTGGGTACCTTTGCCGAGCATTCTGCCTTCAGTGCCGCAGTTACAGCATTTATAAAGCACGCGGTTCAGGCAGTCCGCGCGGAACGGCTCGGTTATGTGCACATTGTTTACCTGCTGCCACTTCCAGTTATCAAACGTAAATTCATTTTTAAGCACCTCATTCAGCTCATCAACCGTTTTTCTGTCGATTTCTTCCGGCGACAAAAGGTATTTTACTTCAGCGCTTACGTCAACTTTACGTTTCTGAAGATTGTTGTACAACGGATCATGTGCGAATGCGCCGTAGGTGCGAATCATCACAACAGGCACTTTGAGAAGTTTGAGGCATTTACCGAGCGTATCGGGCAGCGGTGTTGCCGTGCCGTCAAAGCTGTAGCTTGCTTCGGGATACATCAGGACGGAGCTTTTTAGCGTTTCGAGCGCGTATTTCATATTCTTTACAAGCATAAAATCAGTAACAAATTTGTTTGTAGGAATGCACCCGATTTGGCGCATGAGCCAGTTTTTGCCGACAAAGCCGTCGCTCGTGCAGACAATGTTCAGCGGACGAGGATACATTACACTTTCGGCAATTTCAAGATCCATAAAACATGAATGATTCATCAGAACAAGACATGGTTCCTTTTTACCAAGTATTTCCATGCCGAAATAATTTGCCTTAAAATTCACGGATTTAAGCTCGGCGTTTCCGAGTGTTTTCATAAGCCAACGCCAGAAAAGTACAGGTTTTACCGGCTTTTGTGCCTTTTCACGCGGAAGTGCAATTACTTTTTCATATTCAAGCTCTTTAACAACTGTTTTCATTTGATTTTTCCTGCTGCAGTTGGTTCAAGTACACTGTTTACAAGTCTGCCGTTTTGGTATTCAAGTTTGAGGGAAAAGAAAGGTACATTTTTATCCAGCAAATCAAGGAAAATCTCGTCGCCCTTCCAGTGAGGAAGCTTGTTCATCTCCGACTTCGGGACCCACTCAAGGTCGCCTTCGTCGCAGACAACCGGCAAGGCAGGTTCTTCAAAATCACCGCACCAAAAGAGATGCATCAGTTCATAATATGTTTGGTTTTCTTCATACGAAACAAAGGTAACAATTCCCCTGTATTCCGCTTTTTTAAGGATTATACCGGTTTCTTCGCGCACTTCACGGCGCACGCAGTCCCAAGGGCTTTCGCCGTCTTCAAACTTTCCACCTATGCCTATCCATTTGTCGTGGTTACAGTCATTCTTTTTCTTTGTGCGGTGAATCATCAGATATGAGGCGTTCTTTTCAAGATAGCATAAGGTTGTGTTGATCATCTATTTAAGCTCGAATACGACAGAAACATTTGCCGTTACAGAATCCTGACCGGCTGAAATTGTTGTCGCATTCGCAGTGGCCATTTTTGCACCGTCTGCGTATTCGCGCACAACAGGATACGAACCGGAGTTTTCCATGATGTTAATAACCTTGCCAAGCTTGCAGCCGGCTTCTTTTGCAAAAAGTTCAGCCTTTTCTTTTGCCTGCTGAAACGCCAAAATGCGTGCCTGCTCAAGAGCCTTCTTTGAGTCTTTTACAAGGAACGAGATGCCGTTCATCTGATTAACACCGGCGGCAATTGCTGTATCAATAACAAGACCGGATTTTTCCACATCGTCAAGTACAACGATAATGTTGTTCGATGTAACATAAAGTCCCGGATAGTCCTTGCCGTCTTTCCAGTAATTTTCCTGATACAAGCTGTAGTTCGATGTTGAGATGTTATCTTCCGAAATGCCGATTTTTTTTAAGGCATCGTATACTTTATTCATTTTGGCGGCGTTGTTCTGAACGGAAGCAAGCGCAGTCTGTTCTTTTGTAAGTACAGAAAAAGTGAGTTTTGCCATGTCAGCAGGAACTTTTACAGAGCCTGAGCCCGAAACGGAAATTGTACGGCTTGCGGACTGTGCAAATACAGCTGCTGCACAGATAAATACAACCAAAAGAGAGAGTGTAATTTTTTTCATTAAAAGATTCTCCTTAAAACTCAGATACAATGATAACAACCATAATCAACATAAGTTTCTTGTATTTGAACACAAAAAAAGGCTGTCTTAAATTAGACAGCCTTTTTAACGGTTATTACCGGTTATTTATTTTTTTGACTTTGATTGTTTTGCAAAAGTCTGGATTCCTTCAATAATAAGGATAACAGCAAGAACAACCATTGCAAGAGCAAAAATCAGCTGGAACCAGTCACCCCAAGGAGCACCCTTTGCGACAGCACCGCATTTTGCGATTACTGTTTTAACAAGGAATGTTAATGTTGCGGCAAGCATGAATACCATAGGAATAAAGAACATTTTGTTGTTCTTTCCTACTTCACCCAGCCATGCGGCAACTGCCATAAGGGCAATACCTGCAAGAAGCTGGTTTGCAGCACCGAACAATCCCCAAATCTGTGAGAGTGAAAGACCGCCGAGAACACAACCTACAACAACCATCAAAGTTGTTCCGAACAAAGGATGAGCAAAAAGCTTGCGTATACCTTTTGCGTCTTTCCAAGTGTTTTCATCGTCTTTAAGGAACAATTCGCTGAACATAAAACGGCTGAGACGTGTACCTGTATCAAGAGAAGTAAGAGCGAATACAGAAACTGCAAGTGTGAGCAAAGCATTGATTGTGCTGTAAATGCCTGTACCTTCTTTACCGAACATTGTTGCAATACCTGCACCGAAAGCAGCGGAAGGAGAACCGAATCCCTTGTTGGTCCATTTGTCCCATACCATACCAACAGCAATCAAAGATATGATACCAAGAGCTGATTCAATAAGCATTGAACCGTAACC
>DBWK01000044.1:7037-10952 GCA_002308875.1 Treponema sp. UBA1240 | reverse complement strand
AATGAGTGGAAGCCTGAACATGCACCACAAGCTACAGTAATAAACAAGGTCGGGAACAATGTGGAAGACATTTTTCCGTTAAATGCAGGAACAGCAAAAACAACATCTTTATTTCCTGTGCAAAGTATAATACCTACAATTGCTACAATCATCATTGCATACAAAAGGAATGATGAAAGGTAGTCACGAGGCTGGAGCATAATCCAAACAGGAATAAGTGAAGCAACTGCAATATAAATACCAATGAAAACGATCCATGAGGTTCTTGTCATTGCAAAACCATAGTTCAAACCGAACCAGATAGAAAGGATTATACCAACAATACCAATAATTGTTGCCGGAATAACCTTAATTCCACATTTGTTGGTGAGAATACCATAAACAATTGCAAGAATGATGAACAACAAAGAAATAATAGCTGTTGTCTGATTGCTTGTAGGATTTGCAACAATTCCGAATTTTACGGCAGCGTCAGCCTTTGTAAAGAAAGTACCTGCTACAACGTTAACAAATGAGGCAATAACCAGAATCAATACAAGTAATGCAAAAATGATAAACAATTTTTTTGCTTTGTTTCCCATTGAAGTCTGGATGATTTCGCCTACCGATTTTCCGTCATTGCGGATTGAAGCGAACAAAGAACCAAAGTCCTGAAGACCACCGAAGAAGATACCTCCGATAACACACCACAGGAATACCGGAACCCAGCCGAATACAGCCGCCTGAATAGGACCGTTGATAGGACCTGCACCCGCGATTGATGAGAAGTGATGTCCCATCAAAACTACAGGTTTTGCAGCACAATAGTCTACGCCGTCTTCTTTAGTAAAGGCAGGTGTTTTTTTTGAAGGGTCAATACCCCACTGTTTTGCAAGCCAGGAACCGTAAAAAACGTAGCCGATTACAAGCAAAACAATTGCAGCAATAATAATAAGTAATGCTGTCATTTTTTCCTCCGTATATTTTTTTATGTAAAGTCGCTAAAACAACCAACAATCCGTAAAAAATTATAATCCGTTTCTTTTAAAAGTTTTTATCAAATCCTTTCCGTGATAATTACACGCAAATTTTTTTGACTGAGTTTCATAACACAAAAGTCTGAAATTGCTCCAACCGCAAAAACTGAAACTGTATGATTTGGAGTAGCGTATCTTTTTTGCCGCTTTTTCAAGCCCGTTCACAAAATTATTTGCTACCACAACGAGCGTAACGTCCGAATTACGGTGTGAAAAAGACGGTTTAACCTTTGAAAGTCCATCTTCCCATGCCTTTTTGGCAGTATCCACAAGTTGTTGAGCATCAAGGGTTTCGGTCAAAAGAAAATACACGTATTCATTTGAATCAATATCTGCGATTTTTGCTTTTTTCACCAATACAAACTGTTCATTATGCGAATGGAATTCTGCCTGAGCAGCAAAAGGAGCGGGAACACTGTCTTTTTGTATCGTGTAATAACGGATGTAAGACTTTAATATTATGTCGAGAACATCTTCACGTAAATTTTTCTGCTCAGAACTTTCCATGATGAAACCTTTGAAATTTACAATTTATATTCTCTGCTGTTTTTGCCATTAAGTCAATAAAAAAATGCATTTTAATTAAATTAACCTAAAAAATAATAAAGATATCAATTAGACACATTTACAAAAAAATGATAGACTTTCCGAAAGGAGCTATAATGAGAAAGTTTTTTGCACTTTTATTGGTTGCATTCTTTGCTGTTACAGCCTGTGCGGTAAAAAACAGCGACACACATCTTGCGGTCGACAAAGACGGAAAAACCGTAGTAGAACGATACGGCAACCTGCAGATACTCAGCAACAAGTTGTGCAACAGCTCCGGGAAACCAGTCCAGCTTCGCGGTATGAGTTCACATGGTTTGCAATGGTTCGGAAAATACGCGAATGACAACGTTATAAAATGGCTTCGTGACGACTGGAACTGCCAGATATTCCGCGCCGCCCTGTACCTTGATGAGGATGGATACATAAGCAACACTTCATTGAAATTTCTCGTTTTTGAATCAATAGAATCATGCATAAAAAACGGTATGTATGTGATTGTAGACTGGCACGTGCTTTCTGACAAAGATCCGATGTTGTACAAAAACAGAGCTGTGGAATTTTTCTCCGAAATTGCCCAAAAATACGGATCCTATCCCAACATTATATATGAAATTTGCAATGAACCAAACGGAAGAAACGTAACTTGGGAAAACAACATAAAACCGTATGCGGAAGAGCTTATTCCCGCAATCCGAAAATATGATCCAGACAACATTATTATAGTGGGAACTCCAACGTGGAGTCAGGACGTAGATATCGCCGCAAAGAATCCAATTACAGGACAAAAAAATATAATGTACTCGCTGCATTTTTACGCTGGTACACACGGAAAGGATCTCAGAAAAAAAGCTTCCACAGCTTTAAAAGCCGGAATCCCGCTTTTTGTAACAGAATGGGGAACATCAGAGGCCTCCGGTGACGGCGGTATTTATGAAAAAGAAACCCTCGAATGGATAAAATTCATGCATAAAAACAATATTTCCTGGGTAAACTGGTCGGTAAACAACAAAGGCGAATCTTCGGGAATATTGAAGCAAAATGCTGACAAAAACGCAGAGGGAAACTGGACAAGATTCGATTTGTCACCATCTGGAAAACTTGTACGTAAAATTCTACGTAACGAAACGAATTAGATTAGTATCGAATAAAAAACCTAAAAAATCACTGTACAATTACATAAAAAAAAGCTGAAAACCGAATAAATCCGATTTTCAGCTTTTATTTTACATTCTAAAGTGTTTAAAGCGTAGGATATTTATCAAAGTATTTCTTTGTTTCTTTGGCTACAACACCGCTCAGAACAATCAAAGCAATACAGTTAGGAATTGCCATTAAACCGTTGAAGATATCGGCAATGTCAAATACTGTTGTAACTGTAAAGTAAGGTCCAATTGCAATGGCCACAATGTAAAGAATACGGTAAACCATTACAACGCCCATCTTTCCGTTTGTAAGATATTCAAGACATTTTTCTGAGTANNTAGTAGTCCCAACCAAGAATTGTTGTGAATGCAAAGAATGCAAGACAAAGCATCAAAAGGAAGTGAACAGAAACACCGTCACCACCGAGAACATTTGAAAGTGCATTGGCTGTAAGCTCAATACCTTTCCAACCGTTTGCATTATAAAGATCCATAAATCCAGCATCTGTCATTGCAAGAACAATTGCAAGACCAGTCATTGTACAAACGATAAGTGTATCAATTACAGTACCGGTCATGTTTACGAGTCCCTGTTCAACAGGTTCGTTCGTCTGTACAGGAGCGGCAGCAATAGGAGCAGAACCAAGACCAGCCTCGTTAGAGAAGATACCGCGTGCAATACCCTTACGCATAGAATCAAGTACCTGCTTCATAACCCAGCCAGCAGCACCACCAGCCATTGCCTTCCATCCAAAAGCGGACTTAAAGATAAGCGCAAAAGCAGCAGGAACTTTGGAAGCGTTCATGATTATAACAGAAAGGCCAAGGAAGATGTAAACGATTGCCATTGCAGGAACAACTTTTTCCGCAACTTTGGAAATACGTTTAAGACCACCAATGATTACAAGAGCGGCAAACAAAGTTACAACAATTCCACCAATTACCGTTGCCCAGGAATAAGCGTTTTCACCGATTGTAAATGCGGTACCGGAATTACTGAATGTCATGTTAACTGCAGAAGTAATACCGTTAATCTGTGTCATAGTACCAATACCCATGAGACCGGCAAGAGCACCGAATACGGCAAACAGAACAGCAAGCCACTTCCAGTTTGCGCCCATACCTTTTTCAATTGTATAGAAAGGACCGCCAAGAACGTGTCCGTCAGGTTTTACTTCGCGGTATTTGATTGCAAGCATACATTCTGC
>DBWK01000044.1:354-7007 GCA_002308875.1 Treponema sp. UBA1240 | reverse complement strand
CCACATCCAGAAAAGAGCACCAGGACCACCGGCAGCAATGGCGGTACCAACTCCAACGATGTTACCTGTACCGATAGTTGCAGAAAGTGCGGTACAAAGGGCAGCAAAACCGGAAAGCTCACCTTCTCCTTCGTTCTTCTTGAAGATACCCTTAAAAGCTCTTCCCAACTTGGTAAACTGAATACCTCTTGCAGCAATTGTAAGAATCAAACCAGTTGCAAGAATGAGGACGATTGTCGGAACACCCCAGACAAAATCGTCGATTGTCGTAACAATTGAACTAAATGACATTTTTTCCTCACTGTATTATTATAAAAGACAAATAAATTCTTCTATATATTATTATCGGATTTTTTCAATAATAACACAAGATGCAATTTAGAGTTTTGAGACAATAATGGAATTTGGAGATTTTATACAAACACAAGCATTTAAAGATTAAAATAGGATTAAAAAATCAAAAAAAACAGATAAATGGTTGTTATAAACTTGTAAAAAAGAAACTTCAATGTTATTCTAAAAATAGATTGAGTCTAACAGGCTTATAATCCTTATTAAAGGAGTTTTTATATGAACATTTTTACAAAACGCGCACTTTTTATTCTTCTGGCGGTTTTTGCGGTTTCCACTGTTTTTGCATTGGACGGTACAGTTGTTTCCGTTACAGGTAAGGTTGAAATGCAGACAAGCGGAAATGAATGGATTCAGCTTAAAAAAGGCGATATCGTTCCTCAGGGTGCAATCATTTCATCAGGATTCAAGTCACAGGCTGACATAAAACTCGGTGGTTCACTTCTTACAGTATATCAGCTTACAAGAGTAAGCCTCAGAGAGCTTTCTGAATCAGCAGATAAAGTAACTACAGACTTGTATCTGGATGCTGGCTCGGTAAGAGCTGATGTAAAACCATTGAACAACAAAGCGAACGGCTTTCAGGTACGTACACCTGTTGTAACCGCTTCTGTCCGCGGTACTGATCTCGGTGTTACAGGTGACGGCGGTCTTAACGTTTACAGAGGTTCCGTTGCATTGATTCCTATGGATACAGGAACAACACGTTATATTAACGGCGGACAGGACATAAAGGCTGACAACGGAAATATTCCTGCTCCGTTTGCAAAAGGTAACCAGTCATTTGATGTAGGTATCTCAGGAAAATCCCCTTCAGATAAGCCTACCACTGATATGGAGATAACAGGCGGCGAACTGGGAGACGGAATTATTTCAATACCTGCAACAGGATTTGAAGATTCAGTTGAATATGCGGTATACGAACTCCAGTCTGGAGAATCATCCGTTATCACAGTAGTTAATTAAATCATATTTGTTATGCAATCATAAGGACTGTCGTACATCCGGCAGTCCTTTTTTATTGGAAAAAACTTCTTGAAGTTAGAGAAAAATAGCTGTATTATATATATAGTTTAGTATTAAAAAACTGTGATACTTTTCAAATTACAATATATGAGGTTAGTATGAATTTCATTTTTTTGGGACCGCCGGGAGCCGGCAAAGGAACTCTTGCCGCAAAAGTTGCAGAGTCGTATAAAATCCCGCATATTTCAACCGGCGAAATTTTCCGAGCCGCAATAAAAGCACAGACCCCGCTGGGTCAAAAGGTTAAGGCGATTCTTGATTCCGGCGCTCTAGTAAGCGATGATGTTACGATAGAACTTGTAAAGGACAGACTGTCGCAGCCTGATACAAAAAACGGTTTTATTCTGGACGGTTTTCCAAGAACAATACCTCAGGCGGAAGCTCTTGAAAACATTGTAAAAATAGATGCAGCCGTCAATTTTGATATTTCTGACGAAGGCGTAATTGAGAGACTTTCGGGAAGACGTGTTTGCAAAAACTGCTCGCAGAATTATCACATAAAATTCCTGAAACCTGCAAAAGAAAACGTCTGTGATAAATGTGGCGGCGAACTGTTCATCCGTGACGATGACAAACCCGAAGCCATTTCACACCGTTTGGAAGTTTACCGTTCCCAAACAGCACCGCTGATTGACTTTTATAAGAACAAAAAGCTTCTTGTGGATATCGATGCAAAACCGGCAGCTGATATAATTCTGGCTGAGTTCAAAAAGAAATTCTAGTCCTGAATCCCCGCCGCAGCGGGGTATTCTTGTTTTCTACTAAATCACAGCTGGATTTGATGATAAAGATGTTTGAATATGAAAAATAATTTTTTATCAAAACTTTTTATAGTATTTATCACCCTGTTTTTTTTATGCTGTGCAGGGCTTGCTATTCTAGCAATAAGCTTTTCATCTGTTCAAACATCTCAAACCCTTAAACTTGAAGAAGATCCAAAAAATGAAGTTCAAGGTTCTGTAACGATACATCCCGAAAAACAGTGGATGCAAAATCGTGAAAAAGGCGCACAATATGATGGAGTTCTTAAAAACAATACTCCGTCTGAAATTTCAAAATGGAAAGTTACAATCGTAATTCCTCCCAAAGCTCGTATAGACAGTTCCTGGAACGGTGAATACACGGTCGAAGACGGAAAGATAACCATCCTGCCACCGCCGGACTACAATCAAGTTATTCCACCGAGAGGAAATATCACATTCGGCTTTATATTGTATTCGCCGCCTAATTTCAAAATGAAAGATGTAACCGTTGAATACTACATAACAAAAAAAGTAACAGAACTTACTTCTTTCAAAATGTTTTATTATTCGGCACTTGTTCTGCTTATAATCATATTCATCTACACAATATTTATGTTTAAACTCCGCTCATTGCAAAAAAAGCATGAGTATGACAGGCAGTTTATAGAACAAACACTTAAACTTTTTGCAAACACAATTGAAGCAAAAGACGTTTATACACGCGGTCATTCAGTTCGTGTAAGTATTTATACAAAAGAGATAGCAAAACGGCTGGGTCTTTCTGAAGAAGACCAGATGAACATATACTATATCTCTCTTTTGCACGATGTAGGTAAAATCGGTATAAGGGATTCAATTTTAACAAAACCCGGAAAACTTGACGCCGATGAATACGCAATTATGAAAAGCCATGTTATTAAAAGCGGTGAGATTCTTTCGGACTTTGTTTCGCTGCCTGGTGCTTCCGAAATTGTCCGGCATCATCATGAACGATACGACGGTAACGGTTATCCTGACAGGCTGGAAGGTGACTGTATACCATTATTCTCCCGAATAATCTGCATTGCAGATTCTTTTGACGCAATGACTTCGGACCGATGTTACAGAAAACAGCTTTCAAAAGAAGAAGTTATTGAAGAACTCAAAAAGAATTCGGGCACACAGTTTGATCCGCAGTTGGTTCCAATTCTGCTTGATATGATAGAATGCGGAGTTGCTCCTGTAGAACTGAAAAACTAATTCTCATCAGGATGCTTACCCAATGGAGCATTTGAAAGCAGGAGTTTTAGTCTGTTAAGCTGGTTTACTTCGCTTGAACCGGGATCATAATCAATCGCCGAAATATTTGCGCCTGGAAATCTATAGCGCAATTCCTTAATCATTCCCTTGCCTGTAACATGATTAGGCAAACAGGCAAACGGCTGAACGCAGGCTATGCTTGGAACGCCGGATTCAATCAGCTCAACCATTTCCGCTGTCAGGAACCAGCCCTCGCCTGTTATGTTTCCAAGCTGAACAATGTCGTTAACACCTTTCATTAAAGTGTAGATGGATTTTGGCGGTTCAAAGCGCCGGCTTTTTGCAAGACGTTTTTTTATGTAGCTGCGGTACAATTCAACTGCAAAAACCAGCAGTTTTGCGTTTCTCTCGGTTTTGTGCGGAAAAGACAGTTTTTCGTACCGGTAAATTCCTGTGGAAAATGAATAGAAGAAAAAATCCGCTAAATCGGGTACAACACATTCTGCACCCTCACTTTCAATTGTGCTGACAATATTGTTATTCGCGGCAGGGTGGAACTTTACAAGAATTTCACCAACAACCCCAACACGCGGCTTTCGACCTTCCTTTAACGGCAAATTGTCAAAATCCGCAATAATATTGCGTATGAGCTTGTGATACTTAAACAGCGAAACATACTTCAACTGCTTTTCCAAAATCGCATTCCACTTTTCATACAGAGCATTCGCAGAACCTTCAACTTTTTCATACGGGCGCACACGGTAAAGAACACGCATAAGCAAATCACCGAGCATAACCGCCTGTAAAGAGCGGTGCAAAAGAAGCGGTGTTATCTTAAAACCGGGATTTTTTTCAAATCCCTGAACGCTTAACGAAAGAACAGGTATGTTTGACCAGCCGGCATCCTTCAGGGCACGCCTGATAAAACCTATGTAATTTGTGGCGCGGCAACCACCGCCGGTTTGCGTTATCAAAAGACTGACTTTGTTCAAATCATATTTACCCGACTTTAATGCGGAAATCAACTGTCCTGCAACCATAATTGAAGGGTAACAGGCATCATTGTTTACAAATTGCAAGCCTGTATCTACAGCCTGATTATCAACTTCGGGTAATATAACAAAATTGTAGCCGGAATATTCAAATGCTTTTTGAACAAGCCTGAAGTGAATCGGCGACATTTGCGGAGCAAGGATTGTATGTGTTTGCCGCATCTGCTTTGTAAAAATTGAACGCTTGTAAGCGGCTGATTTTTCGGTAACGTTGTTTTTACGGTTTCTTTCACGTTCCTTTACAGCAGCAATCAAACTTCGTATGCGAATACGGACTGCACCGAGGTTTGAACCTTCATCTATCTTAAGCAGTGTGTACATTCTGTTTTTTGATTTAAGAATTTCATCCACCTGGTCAGCTGTAACCGCATCCAAACCACAGCCGAAGCTTGTAAGCTGAACCAGTTCAAGGTTTGGAGTTCCGGCTACAAAAGAAGCAGCTCTGTATAAACGGTTGTGATAAGTCCATTGGTCAATAATGCGCAAAGGACGTTCTATTGCACCAAGGTGAGCCACACTGTCTTCCGTAAATACAGCAAGTCCCAAGCCGGCAATAAGCTCAGGAATACCATGATTAATTTCGGGATCAAGATGATACGGCCGTCCTGCGAGAACAATACCGGAAGCACCAGCCCTTATGATCTGCTCAAGAGCTTCTTCACCCTTTTCCTGAACTTCCATACGGAATTTTCTCTGTTCAGCCCAGGCTGCATCAACGGCTTTATTTATTTCATCTTTGGTAATCGAAAATCGTTCACCAAGTTCTTCGTACAAACGTTCAGCCAATCTGTGTTTGTTGTCAATCGGCAGAAAAGGATTAAGGAACGTTACGTTGTGATTACGGCGCAACGCTTCCACATTGTTCCGCAATACTTCAGGATAACTTGTAACTATAGGACAGTTATAGTGATTGCCGGCACCGGTATCTTCCTTTACCTCATACGGCGCACAGGGATAAAAAATAAACTTTATTCCAGCTTTTAAAAGCGACTCTATGTGTCCGTGAGAGATCTTACCCGGATAACATACTGATTCGGAAGGTATTGTTTCAAGACCAAGCTCATAAACGGAACGAGTTGAACGAGGAGAAAGCCGAACCCTGAAACCAAGCGCAGTAAAGAACGTGAACCATAGCGGATAGTTCTCATACATATTTAAAACTCGCGGCAAACCTACTTCACCGCGAGGAGCTTTATCAAGCGTAAGAGGAACATAGCTGAACAGACGCTTGTACTTCCATGCAAAAAGGTTTGGGAGTTCCGTTTCAGAATCGGCAGACGTCTTTGCATTTGAGGCATCAATTGTTTTTACATGACTGTCAACCTGTTCCGCTCCCCTTTCACAACGGTTGCCTGTGACAAAACGTCTTACCGAGCCATTTCCGTTTGAAAATGTATTTATTGTAAGTAAACAGTTGTTTGCACATCTGCCGCAACGTTTAAGTTCAAGTGAAACCGAAAAGTTCTCCAACTCCTGAAGAGAAGCGATTTTTGAATGTATCACAGGAATATCGGTTCTTTGTTCCAGTTCTTCTTCCAGTGAAATATTCGGATTATAGTTTTCATCTCCGGGCTTAAGCCTTACAACATCATACCACTGATCACGTGCTATGAGTGCAGCACCGTACGCCCCCATAAGACCGGCAACATCCGGTCGGAAAACATTCACACCGGCTATTTTTTCAAAAGCACGTAATACCGCATCATTGTTGAATGTTCCACCCTGTACAACAACTTTTGAACCGATTTCCGAGGCACGGCGCAGTTTGATAACCTTAAAAAGAGCGTTTTTTATAACTGAGTAAGACAAACCGGCGGAAATATCTGCAACGGTAGCACCCTCTTTTTGAGCTTGCTTTACACGGCTGTTCATAAAAACTGTACAGCGGCTGCCTAAGTCTACAGGATTACGGGCAAGCAGCGCTTTTCGGCTGAATTCGCGGATATCCATACCAAGAGAACGCGCAAAATTATCAAGAAAACTACCGCAACCGGAAGAACAGGCCTCGTTCAGCTGAATTGAAGTGATTGCACCGTTTTTCATGCAAAGACACTTCATATCCTGTCCGCCTATATCAAGCAGGAATTCTACACCAGGTACAAAAAAATCAGCAGCTCTGTAATGCGCAATAGTTTCAACTTCACCGTCATCAACATCAAGTGCAGCCTGAAACAAGGCTTCGCCATAACCGGTAGAAATTGAACGTGCAATGTAAACATCTTTAGGTAACTGCTCATAAAGC
>DBWK01000044.1:0-191 GCA_002308875.1 Treponema sp. UBA1240 | reverse complement strand
GTTTTTGCCATTTCGGCAGCATGCCGTGTATGGAATTCTTCAAGCTCGGCCTCATTCTGAAACAAAGGTTCCAAACGCTGAACTTCGGTCATTTCAGCATCAACAAGGTCTTTCAAAGACTCACGGAACTCCGCTATTGTCCTGAGTTTTACGCTTTCGCCGGGAACTTCATTATCCGCCGAATAAGCTGC
>DBWK01000022.1 GCA_002308875.1 Treponema sp. UBA1240 | reverse complement strand
AATTTGGGATCGGGCAGCATTCCGTCTGTTTCGCGTGCTTTTTTAAGGGCTTTTTGAATGAGCTGTATGTGTATGCTTATGCTGCCGAGCGGGTTTTTTATTTCGTGTGCTACGCTTGCAGCAAGGTTTGTGAGGCTGGCGAGGTTTTCCATTCGGCGCAGGAGTGTCTGCTGGTTGCGCCGTTCAGTTACGTCTTCAATTTGTATGAGGATACCTTTAAGCTTTTTTTCCTGAACAAGCGGCATTGCGGAAACAATGAGAATTCTCGGTGAACCGCCCGGTGTCTGCACAGTGAATTCTTCAGAAGCATGTGCTTTTTGCCGGTCAAAAAAGTCTTTCAAAAAATCGGCTATGTCCTGATCTTCAAGCAGATTCCATACAGGCTTTTCAGAAGCGAATGAGTCGCCGGGAATCGGGTTTTTTACAGAAAATGACAAAAGCCGTTCCGCCGCTTTGTTGGAATGATACAAAAAACCGTCAGTGTCGCAGACTAAAAGCCCTATGCTCAAAGAAGACAGAACTGCATCAAAGGTCGATTTTTTTTCGTTCATTGTGCTGAAAAGTTGAAGCAGCTGTTCTTTTGAGAGTTTTTCTATTCTGCTGGCGATTTTTTCTTCAAAGCTTTGCATTGTTTGCCGCTCAGTAAATAACGATTTTTTCCAGCTTGCCCGAAAGAAGTTCCAGTGCGGCTGACGGCGACTGATTGTAGATTGAAACGCTCTCGTTTATTCCGCGTATTGCGTTCAGCCACGCCATAGCCGCGTTCTGTTCCTGTGCGCTGATTCCTTTTTCTCTTACCGCAATACGGAGAATTTCCATAATTTCCTTAAGGAACAGACTAAAAAGAATCCGCGGTTCAAAGTTATGCGCCTCACCGATTATCATTTCAAGCGGAATCTGGTCCTTGGGGTTAAAACGCTGCACAACGACTCTGCGTATAAGAGGCGGCATATTTGGAATTGTGAGCAAAAATGAACACGCCAGTTTTGAGAGCGTTTCTTTTGAAACCGGAAGATAGTTTTCAAGATAGCTCGAAATAGCAAGGTTTTCCGTGTGTTCGTGAAAAATTCTGTTGATTACGTTGGACTGTTGAGCCGTTGTGCGCTCAATGAACGGATAGGTTCTTACCCTTGAAAGAATTGTGGGCATAACGGCGCCGCGTTTTGCTGTCGTAAGTATAAAGTGAACGTCCTGCGGCGGTTCCTCAAGGATTTTTAAAAGTGCGTTGCGTACGTTTTCCTGCATGCGGTCGGCGTTTTCGATTATCAAAACTTTTTTGCCGTTGTCCGCCGAAGTAAGGTGTGCCCATGCAGCGGCCTTGCGTATTTGGGCTATCGGAATTGACTGGTACAAAAAGCCTTCCAGTTTTTTGCAGGCTGTATCAAGACAGTCAACAATTTTTGCGGTTTCGTCGTATTCGGGAACAGGCTTTACAGGATCAATCTCTTCAAGTAATTCGTCGATGTTTGCAATCAGTGGTGAGATTTTGGAAAGCTTGTCGTCTTCTTCCCAAAGCAGTGGACTAAAGCGTATAGTAAGCTTTCTTATGCTTCTGATAAATAGATAGCGTGCAGAAGGCAGGTACTGTGCATTTGTTTCGATTGCAGTCATGAATGTTTTTTTTGCGGCATCTATTTCCAGAACACATTCCCGTGAGCCCACAATCAACAGGTTAGGATGAATAAGCGCTTTGTGTTTTAAGCAGGATGGGCATGTACAGTTCCAGTTTCCCCTGTTTTGTGTGTTTGTACAGGAAAGAACTCTGGCTGTTTCAATAGCGCAGGTCAGTTTACCCGAGCCTTCCGGTCCCGAAAAAAGCAGCGAATTGGGAAGCGACTCCTTTTGTATGTCTTCCTGGAGAAGGGTTGTTACATTCTGGTCTAAAACATTTTCAAACATGCTGTTCCTTTATAAATTCCTGACTTGTATTTATGATAAGCGGTGCAAAGATTCTGTCAAAACCGCTGCCTGCCACGATTTTTGAAATGTCAAACCAGGGTTGTGAATGAAGCAGAAAAAGAATGAGGCATACAATAATAACGCCTTCTCCTATGCCCAAAAAAAATCCCAATGATTTGTCCAGCCCTTTCATAATGTCACCCTGAAAGGCTATACCGATTATTTTCTGTAGAATTCGTACGGCAAGATAAACAGCCGTAAAAACGATTACAAAAGCCAGTATGTTTGTTAAAAATGCCGCGTATTTCAGTTTTGGCAGAGAAGGAACGAGCAGTTTTGAAAAAATCAGACCGCACAAAATACCGAGAATTACGGCAAGCTTTGAAAAAAACTCTTCAATAAAACCCCTGAAAGCTCCGTGTATTGCGCATATAAACAGAATGAGAAAAAAAACAGCGTCTAAAGTCGTTATATTCATATCAATCCTGTTTTATTATAGTGTTTAAAATGATTTGTGCAATCACCTTTGACGCCTGTTCTTTGCCTTTAAGTTTTTTTATCGCTTCGGAATAACGTTCTCTGGCAGTTTTGTCCAGCATTTTTTCAAGTGCGGCTTTTGCCGCCTCGGATTCACCCTGTCCGTTTTTAATTACGATGGCAGCGCCTTTTTTTTCAAGAAAGGCGGCGTTTTCAACCTGGTCGCCGCGGGTCCCGCTGCCTGCGAGCGGCAAAAGCACAAGCGGCTTTTCGGTTGCGATTGCTTCCCAAAGTGTGTTTGCGCCTGCGCGTGAAAAAATAACGTCGCAGCATGCCTGAACGGAGGGCATTTCGTTGTATATGAACTGAAACGGCAGGTACTTTTTTTCGGCTTTGAGCCGCTCAATAAGAGCGGATTGTTGTGTTTCGTGCATCTGGTTTTCAGCACTGATTCCGGTCTGATGAACAACAATGTAGTGTTCGCACAACCATTCAAGGTTTTCAAGCACAATATCGTTTATCTGTTTTGCGCCGCCTGAGCCTCCGAGCACAAACAGAACTGGTTTTTCAGTTTTTTCTATTCCAAGAAAGGCAAGCCCGTCTAATGCATTAGCGGTGTAAAACACGGAGCGTACAGGATTACCCGTAACAATTACTTTCTTTTTTGCGCTTTCTGAAAGAAAATCCGCTGTTTCAGCGTATGTTAAAAGGATTTTTGTTGCAGATTTTGAATTGAGCTTTGTTGCAAGTCCGGGCGAAAAGTCGCATTCATGCGTGTATACCGGAATATGCAGCAGCTTTGCTGCAAGACACGGTGGAACGCTTACAAAACCGCCTTTTGAAAAAAGAAGCTGCGGTTTAAGCTTGAGCAGTATAAAAAAGGAAGAAACACAGCCTGCGATTATTCTAAAAATATCAGAAATGTTCTTTAACGAAAAATACCGGCGCAGTTTGCCGGAAGGAATCCCTATGAACTTGTCGCAGATTCCGCTTTTTTCAACAAGATTACGGTCCATTCCCGCTGAAGAACCCAACCAGACTATCTGTCCGTCGTAAATCTCCCGTAGAGAATCCGCAACCGCAAGTCCGGGGTAAATATGTCCGCCTGTTCCCCCTCCCGTAAAAACAACCGTCTTATTTTTCATGCTCTTCCATCAGTTTTATGATATTCTCTTTTTTGAACAGTTTTGCGTAGTCGTATGCGCTCATGCCCATGTGGTCTTTTATGCGCGGGTTTGCTCCGCCTTGTATGAGCGTGCGGCAGATGTTTTCGTTGCCGTTGCCGATAGCAAGAACAAGAACGGACTGGCCGTCTTTACTGATTATGTTAAGGTCGCAGCCGAGCGAAACAAGCAGTTCCACAATTTCTTCGTTCTTTTTCCAAACCGCGTCCATAACCGCCGAGTAGCCGCGGTCCTTTGAAACGGCGTTGATGTTTGCGCCGTTCTGCGCAAGCCAGCTTACAATGTCTTTTTTGTTGTATCTTGCCGCGTAGCAGATCATCGGCGTGCCTGCCGAATCGCGTACGTCGGGACTCATCCCCGCCTGCAGAAACAGATTGCATTCTTCCGGTCTGTTCTCGGCAATCATTATGGAGAACTCGTCCGGCGTAAACGGCAGTCCTTTTTTGAAAAGCTTTTGCCGTGCAACGCTGCGTTTTTCTTCTTCCTCAAAAAGATGCAGTTCCTTGTTGATTGTTTCTTGCAAAAGTTTTTGCGTTTTGAACATTCGTACGTTTTTGTATTTTTTTATTATAGAAAGAGTGGATGCTTCGTCGGTTTCGTTTCGGGCTATGAACAGCGGTATGTTTTTGCCGTAAAAGAATCCGAACAGATAGATTGCAGCCTGATATCTGCAGATTATGTTATAGTCGGAAATTATACAGTGTGTAACGCTGTCAATGTTTTTGAAAAACTTTTTAAAGACAATTTCGCTTTTTATAATTCTGTCGATATTTGTATT
>DBWK01000134.1:5025-7331 GCA_002308875.1 Treponema sp. UBA1240 | reverse complement strand
TCAGGGAAAAGCGGAGTGCTGACCAGCCTATTCCGCGAGTTCCCTGATATTCTGTTTGATAAGCATTGTACCCTTCATCAGGTTGTCGGCGGCAACCGCAACAGCCTGTTCAGATTCCTTAAGTTTTGCGATTGATTCAAGAACAAGCGCACCACCCTGGTTTTCTTCGGTAACAGCATGAAGAACTGTGGCTTCCTGCTGTTTAACCGTATCTGAAAGGCGTACGATTTCGGCAAATTCGGACTGGGTTGTCCTCGTCTTTGCGTAAGCCATATCTATGCTCTTCTTAATTTCGTCCAGAACCTTGTGAATGTTCTTTGCCTGAACACTTGAACTTTCGGCAAGCTTACGAATTTCATCAGCAACAACAGCAAATCCTGCGCCAGCATTACCGGCATGAGCCGCTTCAATTGCCGCGTTCATAGCAAGCAAGTTAGTCTGACTTGCAATGGACTGAATCATCTTGCTCATTTCTACAAGTCCCTGTGAATCCTGTTCAATGTTTCCTACAAGCTTTGTAACATCAAGAAGGTTTGTGTTTCCGATTGAAGTTGCATTTTCAAGTTCCTGAACAGCACCGGATGTTTTTTGCAGCGTTGAGGTAATTGAATTGATGTTGCTTATCATCTCCTCAACAGCGGAAGATGAATCTTCAACAATCTCACGCATAGCTTTTGTCTGGTTTACGAGAGAATCAACGTTGGTTTCGTTTTCTTCAAGCTTGGTAACGCTCACGTTGCTAACTTCCCTAATGGTTTCCTTAATCTTTTCGGAAAGAATCCGCTCGTGAACTTTGACGTTCTCGTTCATAAGGTAGTGGTGGCAGTTTTCCTTTTTGTTTATGCCGTTATAAATAGCAACCGCCATTTCCCGGCATGATGAATAACCACAGGCACCGCAGTCCAAAAAGTCTTTCTTTTCTCTCTTGCCCATCTGCTCAAAAATATCATTAAGTTCTGCCTCAGAAGGAGTTTTTATAAATGAATGATATACTTCGCTCCGGTCAACATACTTTCTTCTGTAAATATCTTCGCGCCAGAATTTGTCGATTGTTTTGTCGAGCTTGCGTCGTCCAAAGTACGTCTTCGATTTCCAGGAATTGATTCTGTCTTTCATTCTGTTTTCGATGAAAGTTTCAAGCTCGTCAAGTGAAAGCGACTGGTTCACTGTTCCTGCGCCGCAGTTACAGCCACGTTCACAGTTAAGACAGTCAACAACAGGGCATGAAAGCTGTTTTTTGTCTTTTATCGCATCCGAAAGCTCATGAAAATATTCAGCCATTTTTGGCTGACCTTCAATCTTTCGGATTTTGTTCGCAATACCCGGAATAAAACGCTCCGCAGTACGCATAAGTCCACCCGGTGTTGAATAAAGAACCGCACGTTCTGCAGGTGGATTGTCGTACTTAACACGAGGGAACGTTGAAAGTGAAATTTCGTTCTCTTTGAGATAATCAGAAATGGACTTCATGGAAACGTTAAAGTCGCCGAGTCCGTTTTCGTCAAATTCACGGCGTTTTGCAAAACACGGAGAAATTGCCGCAAGCTTGTAGTCTTTGTACTGCGGATAAAAGTGCCTTATCATGGCGAATGTATGAGCCATCGGGCTGTCCGCAGTTGCAAGGTATGGAAGCAAATCATTGTGATAAAGCTCGATGTATGTAACAAGCGCAGGACACGGCTGCGAAATCATAAGCCGAGGCTCTTTCTTTTTTATGTCTTCGATGTACGATTTTGTAGTAAGTTCCGCGCCGAACGAAACATCAAACACGGCTTTTACGCCGATTGACTTGAGAAAACCGTTGAGTTCCAAATCTTTGCCGCGGAAGTTTGCGGCAGCGGCGGGCGCAACAATAGCAAGGACCTTTTCGCCGTTTTTGAGCGCTTCCATAAACTGCTCAAAATCATCAATACCTTTGCGCGCATCGTGAGCGCAGGCTTCAATACAAGCACCGCAGCCAATACAGAGCTGTTCGTTCAGTTTTATATAATCACCTGATCCATCGTTGCAAAACTTAGCAGGACAAACGGCGATGCATCGGTGGCAGTTCACGCATTTTTCAGGATCTACAAAAATGACAGGTTTTAACTCTTCCATAAAACACCACCAGTAAAAAATTTACAACCCACAGTAATAATACAAGTATTTGTACGTTTACACAAGATGTTAAATTCTTCACCAGTAAAGAAATAAGTTTTATTTAATAAAGAAAGCCGGTATCAGCCCCATACCGGCTTTGTATTAACGCTCTACTTAAGTTCTGCTTTAACTGACGGGGTTCCGCTTGAAAGCACAAAAGTGCCGTT
>DBWK01000134.1:0-4998 GCA_002308875.1 Treponema sp. UBA1240 | reverse complement strand
AAAGCCGTTCGCGTCTGTTTTGCATTCAAGCTTGGTGTGCCATTCTTCTTTGATGAGCTTGTAAAGTCTTTGGTATGAGGGCTTTAGAGAGCCGTCTCTGCGGATAACGCCGCTCGGCGCATTAAGCCATGCACCGTCACCGTAATCCCAGTTTGTAATTGCCGTAACAAGAGGATGGTTTTCAAACAGGTTGCGGTACATCTGTTCCAAATCGTCAGCCTGCTTTGCTTCAAGTTCAGGAGTTGCCGCATCGTCCTCGTAGTGTGCGTCCTGCAAATCGGTAATTTCGGGTGCAACAAGCGGACCTGCAACGATTGTGTTTTCCGTAAAATGAATCGGAAGTCCAAAGTGCTCAAACCGGCTGAGGATTTCTTCCTGCTTTTCTTTGCCCCAAACACCCTGATGCTGGTGCGACTGCAATCCGATTGTGTTAATCGGAACATCAGAGTTCAGACAGCCGTCAATGAGAATTTCGTAGTTTGTTGACAAATTAAAGTCATTGATAAGGAATGTACCGTTGGGGTTTGTCTCGTAAGCGGCCTTAAAAACTTCGCGTACAAGGGCTACGCGGCCTTTTTCCTTACAGATACGTGTAATCGCGTTGTCGTACTTGTCGTAAATCGGCATGATAACAACTTCGTTGATAACATCCCACATATCTATAACACCCTTAAAATTGCCTACATCACGGTGAATGCGTTCAATCTGCTTTTTAAGGATTGTCGCGTTGTCGTAGTTCATGAGCCAGTCGACACAGCCTGTATGCCAGCACAACGGATGACCTTTTACCTTAACATTTTTGCTTTTGAGAAAAGTTGCCGCATTCATAAGCTGTTCTGTGTGCGGTTTGCCTTCTTCCGGTTCAAAGCCGCCCCAGTAAAACGGCAGCGTACCGTAGTTAAAAAGATTGAGCCACTTAGTCATGCGGTCTTCAAGAGTAGCATGGTCAAATCCCGCTCCCTTTTCGGAAGACAATGCACCAGTTCCGTTGTGTACAACAGGACCGTTTGTGTACGGAAGCGTTTCAAACGCCCCGCAGCCAAAAAGGAATTCGTGATTTGTCTGATTGACTGTTACCGCTGTGTTTACAACAGGTTTACCGTCTGAACCGATAACCTGAACTTTTGCTTTTGCCTTTCTGTGTGATAAATTTGCCATACTACCCCCGTAAAATGACTTTACAGATTTTATTATACTATTGTTTATAAAACATAACTTGAATATTTGTATGTATAAATTGAACGATTATCTTTTATCCTCGCTGTTATGGAATTATAGACGTTTCTCGTTTCTGTGGTATAATACCCCGTATGAAAGAAATTAAACCTGAAGAATTGGCGGACAATCCGTTCAAGCTCATCGGCAAGGACTGGATGCTTATCACCGCCGAAAAAGACAAAAAAGTCAACATGATGACAGCCTCCTGGGGCGGTCTTGGCATTTTGTGGGGCAAATCCGTTGCAACCGTTTATATACGCAAATCCCGCTACACAAAAGAACTGGTTGACGACGGCGACCGCTTCAGCCTGTGCGTTCTGCCGGAAAAGTTCCGGTCGCAACTGGGCTACTGCGGCAAAGCTTCCGGTCGCACAGAAGACAAAGTTGCAAAAACAGGTCTTACAGTTGAACACGCAGACAGTGTTCCGTATTTTGCCGAATCGCGTCTTGTGCTTGTATGCCGAAAACTGTACGTACAGCAAATGAACGCCGACTGCTTTGCTGACAAGGCGAAAAACATCGTAACCGAGTGCTATTCCGACAATGACTGGCACACCATGTACATTGCCGAAATAGAAAAAGTCCTCGTCAGCGAATAATACACTATGCGAACTGCGCCTGACGCAGTTTGTAGTACGCACCTTTTTTTGCCATAAGGTCTGCAGGGCTTCCGCTTTCCACAATGCCGCCGTCATCAATAACAAAAATGCGGTCGGCGTTTTGGATTGTCGAAAGCCTGTGCGCAATTACAAAACTCGTTCTTCCCTTAAGCAAATCCCTGATTCCCGCCTGAACCAAAAGCTCCGTTTTTGTATCAATGCTCGAAGTAGCCTCGTCAAGCACAAGAATATGCGGATTAGAAAGCATTGTGCGCGCAAATGCGACAAGCTGTCTCTGTCCGTTACTCAATTCACCACCTCTTGCGGTCAGTTTTGTATCGTATCCATCCTTCAACCTGCTTATAAAATCATGCGCATGAACCGCCTTTGCCGCCGCTACAATTTCTTCTTCTGTAGCATCGAGCTTTCCGTATGCAATATTGTCGCGGATTGTTCCGCTGAAAATATAGCTGTCCTGGGTCATTATACCCATCTGCCTGCGCAGGGATTCAATGTTTACACCGCGAATATCAACACCGTCAATCAAAATTGAACCGCCGTTTATGTCGTAAAAGCGGCTCAGCAGGTTAACGATTGTGGATTTGCCCGCACCGGTCGCACCTACAAGCGCAATCGTTTCGCCGGCGGTAACGTTAAAGGATACGTCGTTAAGAACCGGAGTATCTGCCGTGTAACCGAACGTAACGTTTTTGAATTCCACATTTCCCTTGACCGGAGCAAGCTGCGGCGCATCAGCCGCGCTTACAACAACAGGTTCTGTGTCCATAATTTCAAAAATACGTTCGGCACCGCTCGCCGCNNTTTATAAACTGGTTGTAAAAGTTGCTCAGGTTCATAATAGGCTGCCAGAACATTCCCACATACGAGCCGAACGCAATGTACGTACCGATTGAAACATTCCCAATTCCAAGCACCGTAACGCCTACAAGGTACAGGCACATTGTTCCTACACTCCAGCACAGGTCAATCCAGGAACCAAATCCGTCGCACCAGCGTACGGCGCGCAAAAATTCGCGTCTGTCATCGCGTACAAGTTCCTGAAACGTTTTGTCGGTTTCGTTTTCAGCCTGAAAACTCTGAATAATCTTTATGCCGGACAAATCTTCATTTATAAACGCATTTAAATTGGAAGATTTTTGTCGTTTTGCCTTCCAGTGTTTTTCAGCCATTATTGAAATCAAAAAGATTCCGCCGATTAAAAACGGAAGACTGCACAACGCCGCAAGCGCAAGCTGCCAGTTCTTTACGAACATAATAACCATAACCGCGATTACGGTTATTATGTTTGGAATAAAGGTTGTAACAGCATTTTCGATTATGTCCTTGAGCGAATTGGTATCGCCTATGATACGGGCAAGGATTTTGCCCGAAGGCCTTGAATCAAAGAACGCCAAATCAAGCTTTTGGATGTGATCATAAAGCTGCTGTCTCAGTTCCTGAATAACCTTGTTGCTTGTCTTTGCCATTACAAGCATACGCATTTTTATGGCGAGAACGGCAAGCGTATTAAGTACCGCACCAATAATCACAATGCGGATAAGCCCCTTAACATCGCCGGGCAGAATATATGCGTCCACCGCCCGCTCGTTGAGCAGCGGGTTTATAAGGTCAACAACGGTTCCAAACGCCATCATCAAAAGAACAAAACCTATTCTTCCCTTATACTTGAGCAAATACTTAAAAAGCCGGGGCATAGTCTCAAAATTGGACTTTTGTACCTGCTGTTCATCTATTTTGTAACTGTTCATAGTTTGTTTCCTTAGTACTGCGAATCGTACGTTTCCTTGTACAAGCCGCCATGCTTAAGCAACTCCTCATGCGTACCACACTCCGCAATGTGTCCGTCTTCCAGAACAATGATTTTATCAGCCTTGCGCACTGCACTGATTCTGTGCGCAATTATGATTTTTGTCATTCCGGTAAGCTCGTTCAGAACCTGCTGAATCTCCTGTTCCGTTTCCGTATCCAGCGCCGAAGTTGAATCGTCCAGAACAAGAACCGGCGTTTTTCGTGACAGTGCGCGCGCAATCGTAATGCGCTGCTTTTGTCCGCCGCTCAAGCCTACACCGCGTTCACCTATAACCGTGTGTTCCTTGTTTTCCATTTTGTCAACAAACTCAGCACTGTGCGACTGTTCAAGCGACATCCGTACTTCTTCCGTACTCATTGAATCGCGCACACCCAGCCGGATGTTGCCGTCTATTGTGTCGCTGAACAAAAAAACATCCTGCATAACACACGCAATACTGCGCCGCAAAACCGGCAGCGGGAGTTCCCTTATGTCAACGTCGTCAATCTTAATAACACCTTCTGTAGCGTCGTACATGCGCTTGAGCAGGTTGATTATGCTCGTCTTGCCCGAACCGGTCGCGCCCATAATACCGAGAGTCTGCCCCGCTCCGATTGAAAACGAAATATCCTTAAGAATAAACTTTCCGCCGGCATAATATGAAACGTGCTCAAAACTTATTGCACCGGTAATATCCTCAGGCCGGAACAAATTCGTATTCAAGGAAGAAGTACCGTCCAAGTTTTTGGAAAGAACCGACTCATCCTTAATCTGCGGCATCTGCTCATAAATCTTGTTAAGACGCTTAACACTCGCCTTTGCGCTCGAAAAACCGTTTGTAAGCCAGCCGAGCATTTCCATGGGCCACACAATGTTTCCAACGTAGGCAAGGAACGCAATCAGTTCACCGATAGTAACCGGCTTTGTGAGGGAAAGGTCGTTTCCCTTTATAACAAGCAGACCGCCGCACAGGAGCGTAACAACAGCCAGCATGCGGGTTATTGTCTGAATAACGGGATTGTACTTTACGAATACCTTTGACAAATCAATGTTCAGTTCATAATACTTTTGGTTGTGCTTATGGAACTTGTTGATTTCGTAGCCTTCGCGCGAAAATGCCTTTACAGTCCTTATTCCCGAAAGGTTTTCGGCGGCGGTGTTGTTCATTTCGGAGTTTTCCTGCTGAATAGCACCGAACAGGTTATCAAGCTTTGTTTCCATCAGGATGGCTACAACCGCAGAAGCGCACATGCCGAGAACCGGAATAATTGAAAGCACAAGGTTAATACGTACCATAAAATAAGTTGTAGTAATAATACGGATTATTACTTCCACCATGAGGATGCCCATAAAGGCGGCAATATCCCAGAT
>DBWK01000118.1:5292-7804 GCA_002308875.1 Treponema sp. UBA1240 | reverse complement strand
ACTTTTGTAACAGAAGAAACACGTTCTTTGCCGTTGGAAACTTTTGTCATGCTCAGCGTTCCGATTCTGCGCGAAAGCTCGTCCATATTCTTGAGTACCTGGGGATTTTTGATTGCATCTTCTTCGTCGTATTCAAGAAGAACTTCGTAACTGTACTGGCTTCCGAGCTGGCTTCGGGTTATTTCCATAAGGCGTTTGATGTACGGAGTTTTTTCACCCATCATTTCAGAGTAGTTCATATTAACCTTGATTTTGAAAATACCCGGAATGCAGGCAATCATAACTGCCGTTCCAAGAGCAACCGTAATCCATTTTTTGTTGAGAATTGATTTTCCCATTGCTTCAACACGGAGGTCCGCTTTTGTACTTCCTTCTGTATTTACAAAATCAGGGTCAGGTTTTTGATCTTTTCCCAAGCTGTAAAAACAGGGTAGCAGAATCATTGTGTAAACAAAAACCGCAAAAACGGATGCTGCGGTTATACCGCCAACCCAGCGCATAGGTTTGATCCCTGCAGCAAGGAACGAAAGCATACCTGCCATTGTTGTGATTACCGTAAAGAACAACGCCCATCCGGAATCCCTGATACCCATAACAATTGATTCTTTGCGCTGACCAGTTTTGCGGAAGTACATCTTAAAACTGTTTATGTAGTGAACTGCGTAACCAACAGCAAGCGCCATTGAAAGAAGCACCGTTACAAGAATCATTGTGTTATTGCCCTTAATGTTCATCCATGCGGAAAAACCGAGCGTTGTTCCAAGCGCACCAACCGTAGCAATCGTAGGAACAACAACACCGCGAAGTGACCGTATAAAGATAATCAAACACAGGAGCATTACAACAAAGCCTATGCCGATTCGGGAAACACACTGCTGCATTGTTGCGGCTTCTTCTTCGTATTCGGTGTAACTCATTCCCGCTTCGCGCAGTTCCCATTTATCGTTTGAGCGGTATTTGTCGGAAGTAAAGAGCGCCATTGCCGGCGGAGTGATTTTGTTCATTGCCTCCGTAAGCGGTTCCGAATACTGCTCAAGATGAACAATGAGCCAGGTTTCGGTGCAGTCCTCGCTTACAAGATTGTTTACCAGTGATTCACGGCTCATTATAAAAGCCTTCTTTTCTGCAAGCTCCGCAGGATCAGCCGGAACGCCGTCTTCAAACGGGCTTGTAACTTCAAAGCCTTCTTCGGTACCAATCGGAACAGAAAGTTCCATAAGCGAAGTTATGCTTGAGGCATAAGGAACATTGTTCAAAATGTCATCACCAAGCTCATCTATCATCTGCAGAACTTCAGGGTCAAAAACATCCTTAGCTTTTATATGAGCCATAAGGGTATCTGTTGAACCAAAAATATCTTCAAAATGGTCCTGATTCTTTTTTGTTTCTTCCCAGTTGTCAAACCAGTCTTCTTCACCGTTGTCGAGTTTAAGACGCGGAAGACCCAGACAACCGACAATCGTAATAATCAAAAGGGCGATAATAAAGCCCCAGCGGTGCTTTACTTCAAACCGCCCGAATTTTTCAAACCAATCGTTGATTTTCTTAACTTGCATTGCATCCTCTCTTGTTATTTCAAACTAACATTTTAGATAACAACGTTATCATAATGATAACGTTGTTATCTTGTCAAGAGATTTTGGTAACATTGTTATCTTTTTTTAATAAAATGCAAATTAACTTGTCTTGTACAACTCGATTAAACCTTTTAAAATAAATATTCCATGAAGCTCTTTCAGAACGAACCCAAATTCTACAAAAGTGTTTTTGCACTCGCGCTTCCTATTGCACTCCAGAGTCTCATAACTATCGGTGTAAACATGCTCGATACGATTATGGTCGGAAGCCTTGGAGAAAACTCTCTTTCGGCCACCTCTCTCGCAAACTCATTTATCAGTATATATCAGATTTTTTGTATGGGTCTTGGCATGGGTGCCTCGGTTCTTGTTTCGCGCTACTGGGGAATGAAAAAGGCAGCTGATGGTCATGAAGAAGAAGCCGGCCGTGCCCTTAAGCAGACGGTCTGCCTTATGCTGCGCCTCACAGTGGGGCTGGCCACCCTCTTTGCGCTTGCTACCCTTTTTATTCCAAGCCTCATTATGAAGACCTACACCAACGATGCGGAAATAATCCATCTTGGTGATATTTATTTCCGCTGGTCTGTTGTAACCTATTTCTTTTTAGGAACATCGCTCGTATCTACAATTGTACTCCGCAGCGTTGGTCAGGTAAAACTGCCGCTTTATGTTTCAATCGGTGCCTTTTTTGTAAACCTTGGTGCCAACTACATTTTTATTTTTGGAAAGCTTGGAGTACCCCGCATGGAAGTGGCCGGTGCCGCTCTTGGAACTCTGATTGCAAGGCTTTTTGAGACGGGCATGATTCTGGGCTATCTCTTTTTTAAGGATAAAAAAATAGCTTTCCGCCTGCGCGATATCTTTATGAAAACAGGTTCCCTTATCGGTGAATATATCCGCATCAGTATTCCGGTTCTCGTGAGTGATGCAATTCT
>DBWK01000118.1:3377-5198 GCA_002308875.1 Treponema sp. UBA1240 | reverse complement strand
GTTTCACAGGCAGGTGCAATTGTTACGGGACAAACTCTGGGCTTGGGCGACAAAAAACGAACCATGCAGCAAGGCTGGATGTTCCTGGGCCTCGGCTTTGCGCTGGGAACAATCTCGGCAATCTTTATTATGGCGGTGAGCAAGCCAATTATCTCAGCCTACAACGTGAGTGCCGAAACGGTAAACATTGCCGGTCAGCTTATGGCCGCCATCAGTCTTGTAATAATTTTCCGCGCCACGAACAGCATTATGACAAAGGGAGTTTTACGCGGAGGGGGCGACACAAAAATGCTCATGCTCACCGATAACATATTTTTGTGGATTCTTGCAATTCCTCTTGGCATTCTGGCAGGCTTCGTATTTCACTGGCCGGCCTTTTGGATCTACATTGCACTAAAATCCGACGATATCGTAAAAACTGTATGGTGTGTAATCCGCCTAAAGAGCGAAAAGTGGATAAAGAAGATTAGTACCAGAAAAGAAAAGTCATAAAAAAGTGCTTTATCTGCAGGGTGCAGATGTGCGAGGGAAGTAATCGCAGATGTGCGAGGGAAGTGACCGCAGATACTACCGTGTAAAGTTAGTCCAAACATGTTCCTCTGTTTCGGGCAGTCCTATTTCTTTTTTGCCGAGGGCAATACTCCTCATAAGGAATACTATGTTCCGTGCAAGAACCCGCATTATTTGGCTGCCTTCGTCATCAACCTTTGCTTCTCCGGGTTCCCAGCCGTAGATGTTGTTCCAGTACTGGCTTGTTGCAACCGGCATATTTGAAAGAGTAAAGAATTTATTCAGTTCATCAAATGTGGCTGTGCATCCAGAACGTCTTGCGCAAACAACACTTGCACCAACTTTAAGGCTTTTGTCAAAGCTTGTACTGTAAAAAAGCCTCTGCAGCGCAGAAACCAGCGTACCGTTTGCAGAACCGTAATAAACAGGTGAGCCGATTACAAGTCCGTCCGCTTTTTCAAACTTAACGGCAAGTTCGTTCACAATGTCATCAAAACAGCATTTGTGATTACGGCGGCAGGTTTCGCAGGCTATACAGCCCCGTATATCGTTACGACCAAGCAGGATGTTCTCATATTCCACGTTGTTTTTTTCAAAAATCTGTTCCATTTCGCGGAATGCGTACGCAATGTTTCCTTCTTTCCGCGGGCTTCCGTTCAACATCAGTACTTTGAGTTTCTTTTCCATTCTTTCCTCCGATAATAATATAATAAATCATTCTGTGTTTTTTGGCTGAACAAAAATCATCATTTATTGTAAGAAAATATATGTAGATTTATTCAATAATTGTATATCTCTGTTATTTGACCGTACGGATTTGACGCAGTATTATAAAAGTATGAGTAAATACACTGCAAACGAAAACCGTTACGAAAAAATGAAATACAACAAGGTCGGAAACTCAGGTCTCAAACTTCCTGCCGTTTCACTCGGATTTTGGCACAACTTTGGCGACAACGACAAATATTCCACAATGGAAGAAATGTGCTTTACCGCTTTTGACAACGGAATTACGCATTTTGACCTCGCAAATAATTACGGTCCTGCAGGCGGAAGTGCGGAAAAGAACTTTGGCCGCATATTCAAGGAACATTTTAAACCCTACCGGGACGAAATGATTATTTCCACAAAGGCCGGCTACGAAATGTGGGCAGGTCCTTACGGCGACGGAGGCAGCAGAAAGTATCTTATTGCCTCGCTCAACCAGAGTCTTGAGAGAATGGGACTGGATTATGTTGACATTTTTTATCATCACAGAATGGATCCAAAAACACCGCTTGAAGAAACAATGTGTGCGCTCGACCAGATTGT
>DBWK01000118.1:2583-3308 GCA_002308875.1 Treponema sp. UBA1240 | reverse complement strand
AAAACTCCGTTTATCATCAATCAGAATTGTTACAACATACTCAACAGAACAATTGAAAAAAACGGCCTCAAAGCAACTTCCGCCAGGCTGGGAAAAGGAATCATCTGCTTTTCACCGCTTGCTCAGGGACTTCTTACAGACCGCTATCTTAACAACATTCCGGAAGACAGCCGCATAAAAAAAGACGGTCGTTTTCTCAAAGAAAAGAATGTTACGGAAAACCGCGAAGTTCTGCTCAAGCTGAACGATATTGCAGCCGCAAGAAACCAGACTCTTGCCGAAATGGCTCTTGCCTGGATTCTGAAAGATTCAGACATTACTTCGGTTTTGATTGGTGCTTCAAGACCGTCACAGATTCTTGCCAACATCAAGGCTCTCGAAAACACCACGTTCAGCAAAGCCGAGCTGGATGCCATCGACAAGCTTACAGTGCGATAATAAAAATTCTATGTGCATTTTCTCAAATTCAGATATATAATGTTGCATATGGAAAAAGATACTCAATTATTTGAACGCACAATTCTTATTGTTGACGACGAAATTACTAACCGCGAAATGCTGGCAAATATACTTGCTGACGAATACAAGGTTATTATGGCGGCGGACGGCAAGGAAGCAATGGAAAAAATCCAGGAATACGGAAGCAGACTTTCACTCGTTCTGCTGGACCTTCTTATGCCGAATATGTCCGGCTTTGATGTTCTTAAAAAGATGAAGGAAACCGG
>DBWK01000118.1:0-2546 GCA_002308875.1 Treponema sp. UBA1240 | reverse complement strand
GAAATTGAAAGTCTTCATCTTGGGGCAGCGGATTTTTTGACCAAGCCTTATGATTTGCCGGAAGTTATTCTTGCGCGCGTTCGACATTCAATTGAACTTTTTGAAAACTCACGGATTATTCAGGCAACAAAACACGACAAGCTTACCGAGCTCTATAATCCCAAATTCTTTCTTGAGTATGCTTCGCAAATTGATGTGCGCTATCCTGAAAAGATTTTTGATGCCATTGTAATTAACTTTACACGCTTTCATCTTTTGAATGAGCTTAAGGGGCGTGATTTTGGCGACAAAGCATTGCAGGCAATCGCCGAGGGCATTCGTTCCGCGGTCAGACAGAAAGGCGGAATTGCCGGTCGCAAAGATTCTGATACTTTCTATATATATGCACAGCATTCGGAGGATTACAGTTCTTTTATTGATTCTATAAAGACAGCCCTTTCTCCGCTCCTTAAGAGCTCTGAAATACGTCTCAGGCTTGGTGCTTTTTCTGATGTCTCACATTCTCATACAATCGTTGAACGCTTTGACCATGCACTTCAGGCTTGTAATTCTATCCGCAACAAAGGCGGCAAGAATGGCGAGGAAATCTGCATTTATGATAAGGAGATGCTTGAAAAAGAAAAATTCGATGCTCATCTTCTGCATGATTTTGAAGCAGCTCTTGAACAAAAGCAGTTTAAGGTAAATTATCAGCCCAAATTCAACATTACGGGTGAAAAACCTGTTTTGTGCAGTGCCGAAGCGCTTATCCGCTGGATTCATCCTGAATTTGGCTTTGTGCGCCCCGATCTTTTTATTCCGCTTTTTGAAGAACACGGACTTGTAACTTTGCTTGACCGCTACGTTTGGGAAGAAAGTGCAAAGCAGATTAAACGCTGGAAAGACACGCTCGGTGTTACGATTCCAGTTTCCGTAAATGTTTCGCGCATCGATATTGCCGCCCCGGACATGACTGATTTTATTACAAAAATCGTAAAGGAAAACGGGCTTTCACCGTGCGATTATATGCTCGAAATAACGGAGTCCGCCTATACAGAAGATTCAAAACGTATTATTGAAGTTGTTGAAAACCTGCGCGCGCTTGGACACAAGGTTGAGATGGATGATTTCGGTTCAGGTTATTCTTCGCTCAATATGCTAACTTCTATGCCGATTGATGCGCTCAAAATGGACAAGGCGTTTATTCGCAATATCAAGCCCGGCAATAAGGACATGAAGCTTGTAGAGCTTGTGCTTGAAATTGCCAGAAACCTCGGTGTTCCGGTTGTAGCCGAAGGTGTAGAAACCGAAGAAGAACTCAAGATGTTAAAAGCAGCCGGCTGTGACATTATCCAGGGTTACTATTTTTCAAAGCCGATTCCACCTGAAGAAATGGAGAAGTTTGTATGATTACTATAGAAAAGCTTAAAGCCTTTGGCGCAGACACCCAAACAGCCCTTGNNGCGCTGCATGAATAAAGAAGATTTTTACCTAAAACTGTTGGGCATAGGCTTGAACGAGCCACGCTTTGAACAGCTGGGTCCTGCCCTTGACGCAAAAGATTACGACAAGGCGTTTGAACTATGCCACTCGCTTAAAGGTGTAATCGGCAACCTTGCACTGGATCCGCTTTATAAAGAAATCTGCGAAATGACCGAGCTGCTGCGCGCCAAGACAGATACCGACTACTCTGGCTTGTACAAAAAAATCATGGATATGCGCGCGGCACTTCTGGCAATGTAAAGATTGTCGGAGTAAAAATGAAAAAGTTCATCTCCTGCCTTTTAGCGGCATTCTTTCTTATTAGTTTCTGCTTCGCAAATCAAAACGCCGAGGGCACAATTAAGGTCGGCTACTACGAAAACGAAGTTTTTCAGGAAGGCGGTGCACCAGGCGCAGTCAAAACAGGTTATGCCTACGAATATTACCGCAAAATCTCTGAATACACCGGCTGGAAATATGAATATGTCTACGGAAGCTACACCGACCTTTATAATCTGCTTTTGGAAGGAAAGATAGACCTGCTTGCGGGTCTTGCGTGGAAAGAATCGCGGAAAAACATCATAGCCTATCCCGAAGCTGCAATGGGCAGCGAAACTTATAGCCTTGTAAAGCACGAAAGCGATTCTTCAATCGATGCGAATTACAGCACCTTAAACGGAAAAACAATCGGCGTGCTGAACAGCGCCATGGTGGACACGCTTGAAAAATTTTTGCGTTCGCACAATGTCAAGGCAATCATAGTTCCGTTTGACGATTACGACCTGCTTTTTCAGGCTTTTGATTCGGCTCAGGTTGATGTTCTTGCCGCCGAAGGTGACGGAGCTTATGGCCGCGAAAGCGCAGAGATTTTATATCCCTTCGGCGCGTCAGACTATTTTTTGTGCGTCAGCATTCACCGCCCGGATCTGCTTGCCCAACTTAACACGGCGCAGACCCAGCTCATGACCGAAGAGCCAAACTACATAAGCTCATTGCGTGCAAAGTATTATCCTGTAAGTATTTCAAGCCGCGCTTTTACTGACACCGAAAAAGAATGGTTAAACTCTAACACTTCGCTTAAAGTC
>DBWK01000064.1:4954-5849 GCA_002308875.1 Treponema sp. UBA1240 | reverse complement strand
CGGTCGCAGACCCTCGGTTCCTGAGCTATTCGAAGGAGCCGAAGCATTGCGCCGCAACCCGCCGCAGTTTGTCTTCTGAGGGAAGTTTCATTCAATATCCTGTTTTTGTGCACAAAAATCATGCTGCGCATCATGTTTGAAAGCTGAGCAATGGGGAAAAATCAGGTGTTGTTGAAGTTTTTGGTGAAATGGAGGGTGAAAATTTATGGAAAGAGGTTGAGTTAACCTTAGCCCACGATCTCTATTAAAACAAGGATGCTTGATTATATATCAAAAAAATGCTAAAAATCCGTGTCCAAATTTGGGAGGATGGACTTGCAATGTTCGAGTGGCTTGACTGTTTATTAAGGTGGTTCTGTCAAAATAAAGAATGGTTTTTTGACGGTATTGGTGGAATTCTATTTATAGGTGCTATTAAATTTATTTATAATTTTATCAGTAAAAAGAGAACTAACCAAAAACCAGACAATAATAATACCAACAATAGTAACAACAATAACATTGCTAATAATAACACTCAAGAAAATACCACTATAGCTATCTCAGACGAGTATATTTGGTTTCAGATTCCGAGGAATAAGTTCGAGGATTTCATTAAAGCTCTATGTGAATCTGCAACTGCAGGAAATGAATTCAAAGACGATAAAAAGTTTGAAGTAAATCTGAAACAGCATGATTTTGCAAACATGCTGAAAAAAGCCGAACAAGGCGATGCTCAAGCTCAATATAATGTTGGCTTCTGTTACTTTAATGGTAAAGGTGTAAAAATAAACAAAAAAGAAGCTTTAAAATGGTGGAAAAAAGCGGCTATGCAAGCTCATGCCAAAGCTCAATCCTGTCTTGCTGCGTGCTATCATTTAGGAAATGGGATCGAAGAAGACAAGGAAGAGGCTTT
>DBWK01000064.1:0-4861 GCA_002308875.1 Treponema sp. UBA1240 | reverse complement strand
GCTTTCAAATGGTGGAAGAAAGCAGCAGAACAAGATTATGCATTAGCACAACTCAAGATTGCTTTTTGTTACGACAAGGGAGAAGGCGTAATAAAAAACAAGAAAGAAGCCTTAAAATGGTATATGAAAGTAGCAGAACAAGGTGATACCCAAGCTCAATTCATCGTTGGTTGCTATTATAACAAGGGTGAAGGAATCAAAGAAGACAAGGAAGAAGCTTTTAAATGGTGGAAGAAAGCAGCAGAACAAGGACATATTACAGCCCAATTCAATATCGGTTGTCACTATAGCAAGGTTAATGGAGGCAAAGAAGACAAGAAAGAAGCCTTCAAATGGTGGAAGAAAGCAGCGAAACAAGGTGATGCCAAAGCCCAATACAATATCGGTGTATACTATGACAACGGTTGGGGAGTCGAAGTAAACATGGATGAAGCTTTCAAATGGTATATGAAGGCGGCAGAACAAGGTCTTGCAAAGGCTCAATTCAAAGTCAGTCAATGTTATGCCTTAGGTTTAGGAACAGATATAGATCCTGAAAAAAGTGAGATGTGGAAAGAGAAGGCCATAAAAAACGGATACAAAAAATAGCAGAAAATATTTTCGGTCTTATATAGTTTTATGACTTCAGATTCTTCCGGTTAAAGAGAAACGCAAATTTTTATTAGATTGTAAAGATTGCTGCTCTTGTTGGAGATAACCTTTAGATCAAGACATCAAAACTTTCCAATTACTCCACATTTCTCACACAGCGGACATCACTTAAGACACTCTTTTCACTGTTGTTTATTTTTCCTGCAAAGAAGCCGACATACCAAGCACGTTCTGTATCATCCGACCGACTTGAAGATGACCATGGTGAAACGGTGTCGTCATCTCCTATTTTGCTGTAATAACCGCCGTTGTTGTTCATGTGTGCGCAAGAACAACTGCTAGAACTGTCACTTTCTGAAAGTTTGCCGTTCTTTTCGCTTATAGCACATGCTCCATTTGTTTCTGTTCCAGGGCAGTTTTTGATTAATGTGCGAAGATCGTCAATCGTTGGCAGATGCCAGTCACTAAAACCATATATCACAAGATTTTCGCAATAATTTAATGCATTAGGCTGGGTCATATCATTGGATGCAAGTGGTGACCAAATCAGATGGTTTGTCGAATCCTTGCACGGTGTGCCGCTTGACGCGCTGCATTCGGGCATGATTTTGCACTGATTTCCGTTCCAGAAATACCCGTTATCGCAAGCGCATGAGTATTCAAAAGCATTTTCCGGAATGCAGACACCTGTTGAATTAGCCATGCTTCCGCAGATGTGGTTTTCGCACAGGTCATTGATTCTTTCCGAACGGACACAACGGGCATAGTATTCATAGCTGTTATTCGTTTTTTTGAGACCGTACATGCTTCCGAGGTTGAAATCTACACTCCATGCGATATCTGTATTATCTGCCCTAGTAGATGAAGACCAGAAATATTTGTTGCTCGGCATATCGGGAAAGTCGGAACGTGAACCACTTGATTTATCAAGGTTCAGAAGCGATGCAAGCTCGTTTTTATTTGGCAGATGCCACCATGTCGAATAACCGCCATATCCATCTGCATTCAGACTCTGACAATAAGCCAAAGCCTCTTGCCATGTATTGTAGGACTTATACTCTTTCTGCCATATAAGACCGGTTCTATTGTCTGTGACTATTTTGCCGTCTGATGATGTTGTAAAATCACTCAATGTAGCATGAACAAACTCACTGCCGGAAACACAGAGAATTTTGTAACTATTGATTTTAGAACCAATCTTATCACTATCGTCATGATAAGCGTAATACCATCCGTAAGATGAACTGAATACATAAGCATAGTTTGTATACTTTTTATGTTCGTTGTTTGTCCACAAGTATGTGCTGTTTTCTATAGGCATTCCAGTGAAATTTGAGTTTGTCGCCGGATTGTATGTGCTGTTGTCTACAATAGTCAAAAGTTCCATCGGATTTGGAACACGCCAAGTGTTAATTCCGGCGTAATTTGAGCTGTTGAGTTCGTTGCAGTGGATTGCGCGGTTTTCCCATGTGTATTCGCTTGACGAAGGAGATTGCTCCCAAACGAGACCTGTATTGTTGTCAACGACGACTTTATTGCCGGAAACGGTTTTGAGTGTGAAGTTCTGCGGGTAGCAGTAACCGAGTTTCGCGTATTGTGCATCCTGCCCGTAAAAGTTTGCACTTGCTGAAGTCGGGCAGGTGATTTCTTCGGAGTTGTTGTAGCAGTTTGTCTGTCCTGTACAGATATTGCCGAAAGCTGGTCTGATGAAGCATTTTCCCCAGTCGCCGTTCCATTCGTAGCCCTGATTGCACTTGAATCCGCATTCGTTTGCGACAGCCGTTTCGCTGTAAAAGCCGGTTGCCGGAGGATACCAGTCGTTTCCGTCAAAGGTCTGGGTTATGCTTGAACCGTTGTGCCAGCTTGCATTTGCGGGCAGGCCGCTGCATGTCGCTGTTCTTGTTGTCGGTTCTTCGTCCGGCTCATTATCATCTTTATCCGGT
Source organism: Treponema sp. UBA1240 (assembly GCA_002308875.1). Lineage (GTDB taxonomy): Bacteria > Spirochaetota > Spirochaetia > Treponematales > Treponemataceae > UBA1240. Next base: position 2,327 of record DBWK01000064.1, on the reverse strand, counting down.
GCGGATGTGTCGCCGTCATCAGTGGTATCAGTGTCATCAGGCTCAGAATCGCCTGAATCGTCGGTAGAATCTGATGTGTCGGTGTCATCATCCGGCGTTGTGTCAGCGTTGTCTGGTGCGGAATCTGAATCATCTGTGTCATGATTATCTGGCTCGGAATCACCGTTGTCTGGCTGTTCCTGTGTGGAGTCTGGATTGTCAGGTTCAGTGTCTGTCGGCTCGCTATCCGTTGGTTCTGTGTCAGTCTGCTCATTGGAATCCTCATCCTGCATTTCTGCATCACTGTTGCCTTGGTTATTCGCATCAGGATTGTTTTCAAGCGGATTGTCGAATTTCAAACCTGAATCGCAGGAAAATAGAAAGAATGAGAAAATTGCGATTAAAATCAATGAATTGAATTTCATAATTGCCTCCTACCAGTTAAGTGCGAACTGCAAAGTTCCGTCAAACGGGCTTGCGCCGAAAGAGATGTTGTATTTTTTCTTAACCTCTTTTTCGCCTTCAAATTCTATGCTGTAGAATGTGATTCCGGTTGCAATCAGGGCAATTCCGACACCGATTCCGGCAAATCCAAGTCCCATGTATGTTTTCCGCTTTTTGTCGGCATCCTGTGTCTTTTTGCGGAAATGAACCATTTCGTCATAATCGGAGCTTTGATTGTATGAATCGAAATATTTGTTGCGGTCTTTTTTGGCTTTGTTCATACCGTAGAGCGAGACTCCGCCGAGTGCACCGATGACTACTCCGGCAACGAGTGTGGTTGATCCGGCAATCAGTCTTGTTCTGCCTCCTGCATCGTTAAGTTCTTTTTTGAATTTTTCTTCTTCGGTAAGTTCTTTCGGTTTTTCAGGTTCTTTGGGCTGTTCCGCGACTTGCGGCTGTGTGTTTGCAACGGGAGCTGCTTCCGCTGCGGCCGCCTGCTCGCCTGAACATGCCGCTTTGCGACCAAGGTCGCACGCTTTTTTGAGGTATGCCGCTTTTTCAGCATCGTTTGCTGCGTGTTTGAGGCCGTAAGTCTGGCAATCCACTGCGGAATTGAGGTCGCAGCGCTGTTTTCTTATTTCCTTGATTTTTGTGGTGAGTGCTTCGCTGTATGCAATTTCGTTGTTGTAGACTGTAGCTTTTACGACTTCGGTTGTTCCGAACGAAACGCCGAATTCATTCAGATAATTTACTGCAAAAGCGGTTCTGTAATTGACAGGAAGCGACTGATCTGCTTCTATTTTTTTCATTTCGACCGATTTCGCTTCGTATTTTTCCAGTTTTTCGAGGCATGCTTTCCAATCGGCAAGTCTCTGCATCGCAGCCTGCAGAAAGGGGTTTTTCTCGGTGATTTTCGTGATTTCTTCCCATGCGACAATCATTGCTCCTGGAGTTTTAATGTTTTCGGGCTGTTTTTCCCTGCCAACCATATCTTCAAACATTTTAAGCACTTTCTGATCCGCATTAAGGATATCCTGCTCGCTTACTGTGCCGAGAACAAAAAGCTTTATCACATTGACGGGCTCGTCCTGAAAAACAAAAGTGCGTTTTGCAAACTCGTCTGCCTTGCGCTTTTCTTCGGCCGCGAGTCTTGCTTTTTCAGCATCCTGTGCCGCCTTGATTTTGTTGACTTCCTCGCATCCCGGCTGGAATCTGAGACCGCACGCTTTTTCAAAAAGCTCGAATCTTTCTTTTTCAGCCTGTGCTGATGCGCCGCAGTCAAAGCAGTCTTTTCCTGAATTTTTCTCGCAGCGTTTCTGCTTTGTTTCCTTTATTTTTGCCTGAAAGTTCGCGTTCTGCGCAATTGCAGTTTTTTCGACAAGATTCAGAGTTTCCTGCGTTCCGAAACTGAGTCCGAATTCCTCAAGGTGCTGCATAACGAGGTTTGTTTTCTGCTCGTCTGAGAGAAGCTTGCTTGAAAGGAGCATTTTTATCTTGTTCAGACTTGCCTGATGTTTGTTGAAAATGTCAACGCAGTTTTTCCATTCGGCAAGCCGGGTCATTGCCGCCTGTAAAAAAGGATTCTGCTGCTGGATTTTGGCAACTTCCGTCCATGCTTTGATTACAGAAGCCGGATCTTTGAAAGCGTTTGCCCGTTGTTCTGCATTTACAGCGTTTTCATAAAGTTTCAAGAGCTGCGGATTCAGGTTCATCAAGTCCGCATCGGCAATTTTCTGCGCTTCAAAAGGCTTGAGCGGAATTTCGATAAGTTCTTCCACGAAACTGTATGATTTCGCAACAATAGTTTTCGGTTTTGCGGCTTGCTGCTGCGCCTGTACTGCTTGCGGTTGCGCTACTGGCTGTTGGTTCTGCGCTGATGCGCCGTAAAGCGATATACCGCTGAA
>DBWK01000067.1:3723-9694 GCA_002308875.1 Treponema sp. UBA1240 | reverse complement strand
ATGCAGACAACTTACGGTTCTCTTTCCGATACACTTGAAAGCAAGAACACCGAATTATTGTCCGAGATTTCTACTCGTTTTGAATCATATAAATCCGATGTTCAGTATCATCTTAACACTTTTGAAAAAGTTTCCGGTGATATTTCCCAGATGGAAGAAGAACTGCGCAACCAGATGGAAGAAACAAAGAACGGTGTTGTAAAAGATTTTGACGATTTTGTACATGACCAGCAGTCAAAGCAGCTGTCGTTCGAAAAATCCATTCAGGACGGAACTATTGCAATCAATCAGGAATTACAGGGTGTTCAGCAGGAGCTTGATAACCTTAAAAAACGTGCATACGAGAATGTTTCTGATCACCTGAAACTTTTTGAAGAAGACTTCTTTAAGGATTTGAAGAAAAAGAGCGATTTTGTCCAAACCTCGGTAGATAATTGGACAACCGAAATGGAAGACAAGCTTAATTCGCTTACGGAAGCTTCGGAATCTGAACGCCGGAGCTTTGAATATAATTATACCGAGCAGCTTAAAACCCACCTTGCGGAATTGACTGAAAAGTTTAACGAGCAGGCTGCAACTTATAATTCTGCTATGAAAAATAGCGAAGACGAAATTCAGTCTAAACTTGCGGACTATGAAGAAAAAGTTAATACGTTCATTGAACAGTGCAAGACGGACCTTGAAAATGCAACCGCAAGCAACAAGAATTATATCGATACCAATCTTGAAAGTCACAAAGCTGAGATTAAAGCCCAACTTGACAGCCAAAAGCGCGAAGTTGCTTCACAGGTAAAGGATATTGTTGCTGACGTTGGAATTGCACGAGAAAAGGCTGATTCTTCACTTGAAACAGTAAAAACTGATTTTGCAACTTGGAGCGACAGACTTAATCAGCAGTTTAATGATACAAAGGAAATCTTTGACGAGCGTTTCTCCAAGCTCGAAGCAAATTCCGCAGAGCTTATAACGCAGGTTGGTACATCATTTAATCAGGATGTAGAAAATTATGCCGCCAAGGTTCGCGAGGAAAAGGAACGGCTTGTAGGTGAATTGGATTCGCTGAAAAATCAAATGACTCAATCCGTAACAAGTTATGAAACACGTGCTGAAGAAGTTTTAACCGAGTTCAAAAAATCGTATGAAAGTATGCTTGAAGAAACCGGTCAGAAAATCCGCGAGCAGAACAATGATTCAAATAACAAGCTGCGTGATTTGAAAGCCGTTGTTCAGGAAATCAGTTCCGCGACAGATGCTACACAGGACAAGTTGCACCTGCGAATCCGCACTGAAGAAAACGAAATGAACCTCAAGATGGATGAGATTCAAAAGCGGCTTACAGGCTTTATTGAGCAGACAAAGCTTTTTGACCGTGCTGACGAAATGAAGGCAGAGCTTGAAGAACAGATGTCGGAACTTAAGACGGAACTTTCACGAATTGAAACATTCCGGCAGACAACCGCCGATATTGAAAATCAGTTTACCAAAATCAGACGTATGGATGATGAAATCGTACAGAAGATTACCAAGTTTGAGCAGGAAAAGAAGCGTATAGAAATTCTTGAAAGTGACTTTAATAATCTTATGACAATGTCCAATACAATGGATAAAAAGATTGCCGAGCTTAAGAATGCCAATGATGAACTTGTTTCGCTCCAGCTTGAAATCCGCGGTTACAAGGATGATTTGGGCAAACTCAATACCCTGTATGACAGGCTCGACAAAAAGAACCCAATTCTTGAACAGACTATGAACGGAATTGACCGTTCGTTTGCGAATCTGCAGGAAATTGAAAAACGTATTGCCACCTGCAATCTTGAAGTACAAAAAATGCCGGATCAGGTTGCCGATGTAAAGAAAGACATTACCCGCCTGCTCGAGAGCAACGCAAGAGTTAATGATGTAATCAAAAAGCTTGATTCGCTTGATGACATTATCAAAGATGCGGAAACACGAATAGGCGAGATGAACAAAGCCCGCGAATGGCTTGCACGTACAGAAACCCGCTTAACCGAAGTTTCAAAAGAAGCACAGGATCAGGTTCGGGTTATGGGTGAAATGCTCAAGCAGGATAACGTAGGCACCGTTCAAAAGAAAGTAAGCCAGTCAGGACGTCTTACAGTTGCGCAGCGTAATGAGATTGTAAAGCTTGCGGCTTCCGGTTGGACAGTATCCGAGATTGCGAACAACTACAAGGTAAGTCCTGGAGAAATTGAGCTTATTCTTGAGCTGAATACCAGAAAATCCTGATTTATTTACTTAAAAGACAAACAGCCTGGGCTGTTACAGCCCGGCTTTTTCCGATTGACTCCAGTTTTTCTGCAGTTTTTGCCTTTACAAAAACTTGTTCCGCCTGAATATCGAGAATATTTGCAATAGACTTTATAACGGATTCTCTGTATGGCAAAAATTTAGGTTGTTCAAGCTGAATAACGCAGTCAATGTTTTCGATGTGCCAGCCGGCAAGCTTTACTTTGTCATATACAGTTTTCAAGAGAAAAGCCGAATCCGCGTCTTTCCACTGCTTGTCTTCCGGCGGAAAAAACGAACCTATGTCGCCCAAACCGGATGCTCCTAAAATTGCGTCAGTTATTGCATGCAGCAGAACGTCGCCGTCAGAGTGTGCCAGTTCGCCTTTGTTGAACGGTATTGTAATTCCGCCGATTATCAGTTTTCTTCCTTTTACAAGACGGTGCAAGTCTGTTCCCAATCCTATTCTGTACATACAATCCCTTTATAAATCTGATTGAAAGGTGATTTTTTTGTTTTTAATGTCACCTTCCGAAATATACACATCGCCGCAATATGCGCCCCAAATTTCCGTGTCATCGGTGTATTCCAGATCATCACAACGTGCTTTTTCGTGCGCTTGTAGCAATCTTTCAAATTCAAAAGCCTGCGGTGTTTGCACGGCGTATACATATTTGCGCTTTAAGTGCTGAGTTATTCTGCCGTTTTCGTCAACTTCCTTTTGTGTATCAACAGCCGGAATAGCCGGAACAGCAGCTCCTGCCACGGCAGTTTTTTCAATAACGCTGCGAATAATTTTTTCCGTAACCCAGGGACGTGCTCCATCGTGAATAAGAACCAAATCCGGCTTGCTGCCGGAAAGTTCTGAAAGCTTTATTAAGCCGTTGTATACTGAATCTTGCCGTGTTTTTCCGCCTGTTGCAAATGAAAAACGAATTCCGGCAGGTTCCTCAAAGAGAAGTTTGTTCACGAATTGTGAAGTTTTGAGTGTATTTGCGGCTTTGTCTTCATCACCTTTTGGTATTGTGATTATAAGTGAAGAAAAAAGGTTTGTACGTAAAAATGTTTCCGCGGATTGCGAAAGCACGGTGTTTGTACCGGATGGTAATTGCAGGTATTCTTTTTTTTGACCGCCGAATCTGCTGGAAGAACCGGCGGCGGTTATGATTAAGGCAATATTCATATATGATTAAAAGAACGAAGAGAACTAATCCTCCATGTCCATTTCTTCATCTTCATCGTCTTCATCATCCATTGCTACGTCTTCATCGTCTTCCATCAAATCGTCGTCTTCATCGTCGTCCATTCGGAATACGGAACGTTTGGATTCGCCTTCTTCGCCGAGCGGTTCAAGCTTTGAATGGAACAGATTAGCGATTTCTTTAGGACTCTTATCCAAGGCAAACGAAATTTCGTCTTCAAGAAGTTTTTTTGCGGAATCGTACAGCTTGCGTTCCAAAATAGGAAGTTCTTTAATCTTGCTTCTGTGATACAAAGAACGTACGATTGAAGCAATGTCGGAGACAGTTCCTTTCTTAAGCAGTTCGAGGTTCATCTGATAGCGCAGCTTCCAGTCGGATGGGATAGGTTCGTACTGCTCGCCCAACAGTTCAATAGCTTTAAGCGCTTCTTCCTGTGAAACAATAGCGCGGATTCCAAGTTCCGCAGCCTTTTCAACAGGAATCATTACCGTCATATCAGAAACTTCAAAATAGATTATGTAGTATTTTAGAACGTTGTCTTTAAACTTTTTTTCTGTAATATCAATGATTTTGCCGACCCCCTGACTGGGATAGACAATTTTTTGGTTGATTTCGTAAGTAGGGCTTTTAGTCATATTGTTATTATAGCACACTTGTTTGGTATGGTCAAAGGAGATTACAATTATGTGCGCTTGATAAACAAAAAATGTAGTATTAGAATAAAAACATGAATATTGCAATTGACGATATAATAGTCTCCGACAGGGTGAGGATTGACGTTCCAAATATAGATTCTCTTGCCGAAAGTATGCGGATAAACGGGCTTCTGAATCCGATTGTAATCACAGATAAGCATAAACTGGTTGCAGGATTCAGACGCTTGCAGGCGGCAAAAAAACTTGGCTGGAAAACCATAGAAGCATCCGTAATTGAAGCGAAAGAAGCGGAGCATTTTTTGGAGCTTGAACTGGAAGAAAACGTACAGCGCCTTCCTTTTTCGGACCTTGAAATTGCGGAAGGAAAGCACAGACTCGAAAAAATGAGTACCAGAGGTGTTTTTTCAAAATTAAAGCAGTTTCTCGTAGATTTTTTTGAAGACAGCTTTGACAAAAGGAATATTAAAAAAGCGGAAAAAATAAAGCGGAACGGCAGGCTGGCTCTTCTTGTCCCATCTGGGTTTGCCGGTATTTGCATTGCCGCCGTCTGCGGAAAATTCGGCTTGATTAGCAATATTCTGCATAGTCTGTTGGATGTCTGTTTTTTTTGTATGATTATTGTGGGCTTGTTCTTTTTTGCTAAGTATTATATGGGTAAGCGCGACTGATTTTCAGCGGAATTTGGCTATTTCATCCTGAGTAAGCTTGTCCACAACTTCGTTGTAGTGAACGCCGGCATGACCTTTTACCCAAACCCAGCGCAACGAAAGCTGTTGTGTAAGACTGTCCAGCGTAAGCCATAATTCTTTGTTCTTTACCGGACTTTTATCCGCAGTCCGCCAGCCGTTTCTTTTCCAGTTTTTTATCCAGGTTGTAATGCCGTTCTTCACATACTGGCTGTCGGTAAATACTGATACCTGAATTGAATTGCTGTCATAATCACTGACAATTACTTTTAGTGCTTCAATTACGGCGGTAAGTTCCATCTGATTGTTTGTAGTCAGCTTTTGACCGCCCGAAAAAATCCGTTCCTTTTTTTCTCCGGTTTCCGCCAAATCCAGAATCACACATCCCCAGCCTCCCGGACCGGGGTTCCCGGAACAGCCTCCGTCCGTATAAACGGCAAGTTCTTTTGTGATTACGACAGATTGCGGCTCATCCTGAAAAAGGGATAACTGCTCCATTATTTGCCTTTTATTGTGTTCTGGTTCTTTATATACCACTCATACACAAGAGAAAGTCCATTATCAAGGCTTGTCTGCGGTTTCCAGCCGAGATTTACCAGTCTGGTAATGTCGCACAGTTTGCGCGGGGTTCCGTTCGGCATTTGTGTATTCCACTTGATGTTGCAAGTACGGTTTTTTGCATCTGCATATACAACATCGCGGATTTTTTCGGCAAGTTGCTTTATTGTAAGTTCTTTTCCGCTGCCAACGTTCACAAAGTCACCCGTAGGTGTCCGTAAATCTTGCGCATGTTTGTTTTCCATAAGAAATACAACTGCATTTGCAAGATCATCGCTGTACAGGAATTCTCTTAACGGAGAACCGTCTCCCCACAGTTCAACTTCATCTTTGCCTGATATTTTTGCTTCATGGAATTTACGTATCATAGCCGGAAGAACATGTGAGCCGTTAAGCTCATAATTGTCTTCAAGACCGTAGAGATTTGTAGGCATTACGGAAAGAAAGTCTGTGCCGTACTGCTTGTTATAGCTTGTGCAAAGCTTAATAACGCTTATCTTTGCGAGTGCATAGGCATCGTTTGTAGGTTCAAGCGGACCTGTAAGCAGTGATTCTTCGTTTATGGGCTGAGGTGCCATTTTGGGGTAAATGCAGGTTGAACCGAGGTTCATAAGTTTTTTTA
>DBWK01000067.1:2367-3634 GCA_002308875.1 Treponema sp. UBA1240 | reverse complement strand
TTTGCCGCGGAAAGAAAAACATATTCAGGTTTTTCCGCTGCAAAAAACTCGTTTACCGCCTTTTGGTCGAGCAGGTCAAGTTCCGCGTGTGTGCGCTTTATGATATTTGTGTAGCCTTTTCTTTCAAGTTCTCTTACAATGGCGGAACCTACAAGTCCTCTGTGTCCCGCAACGTAAATCTTAGAAGTCTTTTCCATTATCAGCCTCTGACTTTGGAATTATGTTCCTTTACAACAAATTCCATATCGTGTTTCATCATTATTTTTACCAAGTCGGGGAACGAAGTTTTACGCGGATTCCAGCCGAGGAGTGCTTTTGCCTTTGAAGGATCACCGAGAAGTGTTTCAACTTCGGACGGACGGAAGTATGCGGGGTCAACTTCAATCAAAACCTTGCCTGTTTTGGAGTCGATACCTTTTTCATTAACGCCTTCGCCCTGAAATTCTATGTCGATACCCGCTTCCTTAAAGGCAAGACGGCAGAAGTCACGTACCGAATACTGTTCTCCGGTTGCAATAACAAAATCATCCGGTTTTTCATGCTGAAGAATAAGCCACATACATTCAACATAGTCTTTTGCGTAACCCCAGTCGCGCAAGGCGTTCAGGTTACCGAGATAAAGCTTTTTCTGAAAGCCGTTTGCAATGCGTGAAGCAGCCAGCGTTATTTTGCGCGTAACAAATGTTTCGCCACGGCGTTCAGATTCGTGGTTAAAAAGAATTCCGTTTGAAGCGAACATTCCGTATGCATCACGGTAGTTGCGCGTAATCCAGAAGCCGTACTGCTTTGCTACTGCATAAGGTGAAGTAGGGTAGAACGGAGTTGTTTCCTTTTGGGGAACTTCCTGAACGCGACCAAAAAGTTCTGATGTTGAAGCCTGATATATTTTGCAGGTCTTTTCCAAGCCCAAAAAGCGGACTGCTTCAAGAATACGTAAAGTTCCTACAGCGTCTGCATCTGCTGTGTATTCGGGAACTTCAAAAGATACCTTTACGTGCGACTGAGCCGCAAGGTTGTATATTTCTGTCGGCTGAATTTCGCGGATTAGCCTTGTAATGCTCATTGAGTCGGTCATATCGCCGTAATGCAGATAAACCTTGCGGTTTTTGTGCATATCTTCAATTAAATCGTCTATGTATAAGTGTTCAATGCGTCCTGTGTTAAAAGATGAGGAACGGCGGATAATGCCGTGAACTTCGTAGCCCTTGTCCAGCAGGAATTCTGCGAGATATGAGCCGTCCTGACCTGTGATACCAGTAATCAATGC
>DBWK01000067.1:276-2306 GCA_002308875.1 Treponema sp. UBA1240 | reverse complement strand
CTGTTCGTCGCAAGATATCAGGCTTTCTTAATCAGGCGCAGCATATAAAGCTGTATATAGACCTGGAGGTTTTCCTGATCCTTGATTTTTTGCAGAGCAGGTGTTTTTGCCAGTGTATACGATAATTCCTTTATGCGCTCCAAAGTAAATGAAGACGGACTTGATGTGCGAAGAATTTTGCGCAGGTAGTCGCGGATAAGAGAATTAACGTCTTCTACAAGGTTTTTCTTTGCGGTCTTGTCAAGAAGATGATTCCATTCATTGAGATACGAAGTAAGCTCCGAATCAAGTGTTGAATCCGGCGGAACAATCAGCTTTTCAATTTCAGAAGCCATCCGCTTGAGTTCTTCTTTTTTACCGGAAGCATTGGGCTGCGACTTGTGTTCTTCGTAAATTGATATGGTAGCCTCACCTTTTTGCTGTACAGTCTTATTTGCTTTTTGCTGCTGAGCTGTTTTGGAATCTTTTTTAGTTGTTTTGGTTTTGCCTTTACTGCGCTTTCCTGTAAATAAAGCTATTATCCATGAAAGAATCGGGATTGTATACCATACAGGCAAAAGAATTTTTGCGTCGGTCATGATGGAATGTTGTGTTAGAACAAGAAGCTCGTTGTAAGGAACAAGCTCGCCGTTTTCAAACAGTCTGAATTTGTCGAGAGCCGCATCCTTTGCTTCGCGTGCGTCATAGTAAATAACTGAAAGGAACGGCGAGTTCAAGAGTGCGTACAAAATCGGCGATTCAAGTGCAACCAGTTCTTCCAGCCGTTTGTTGAAAGCGGTCATATCTTTCATAGCGGGCGTTGTGGAGAATCTTTGCATGTAGCCGTACCATTCTTTTGTAATTGCTTCGCGTATTTTTGTTCTTGCCTCGGTACAGAGCTTCATAACTAAAGAAAGAACTTTTTCGTTCAGAACAAAAAATCGTGTGCCGTCTGTAGTTTTAAACGTTAAAAGCCGCGGCAGTTCGTTATCACCGGCAGCTGTTGTTACCTGGCGCAGGTATTCGTTAAGGTCGTCTTCGCTGTACTGACCCAAAAGCGGAACACCGCGTGAATCCACAAATTTTTGGACTGCGTAGGTGTCAAAATAATACGGAGGTTTGGAAAAAGCCAGTTCCAGATTTTTTAACGCTGTTTCGCGCTGCAGGTCAACCTGAGAACGGTTCTTATAAAAGGCTGCTGCAATTTCGGTAATATAAACTGACTGCAAAAGCGCAATGTCTTCGGCAGTGCGGTCTTTTATTTTTTCGTAATCCTGCCGTACAAAAAGGAACAGCTGGTTCATAAAGTAAAAACTGTCACCGGCTTCTTTAAGCTTTGCTATAGTTGCTTCTTCGTTTCCTATGAACATTGAAAAGAAGTTCTTTACGGCAAGCTCACGTCCGCCGTTTGAAGAAAGAAGCTTCTGCTGAAAGTAGTCGTGTTGTTCGCCCCTATGCATGAGCTGGCGTAGTTTTGCGAGCGACATTTGGATAAGAAAGTCCGGTGAAACACCGGCGGACAAAAGAACAGGTTCAACTTCGCGCTTAAAAACAAGTGAATAAATAACGTTTTCAGGTTGTTTTTTGCCTTCCAAAAGTTCATACAGAATATCAGCAGCATCTTGAGTAGAAATAAGGTCTTTAGGAAAGTCATTCGGCAAATCCGTAGGAATAGGATAGGGAATTGTAGGGTTTGTCGCCATGTTCTGGTAGATTTTGTTAATCTTGTCCATAAAGTAGGCGGTTATTACGATAATCTGCTTTCCGTCGCTTTCCTTAAGCAACAGCTTGTTTTTGGATGCAAGTTCTTCAATTTCCTGATTGAGCGGAACTTCCGGCGTATTAAGGAATTTGGACAAGTCAGGCTGCTCGGTAACATAGTGTTTGGCGTATTTTTGCAGATAGGAACAAAATTCATCAAACGGAATAAGCGTTTTTTGCTGCTTGTTTGCGTATAATCGTAATAGGGTATAGATATTTGCTGTTGAACTCATACCCCTAATATTACCGCTATTTGTTGTATTTCTCAATAAAAATTTTCATTTTATACC
>DBWK01000067.1:0-200 GCA_002308875.1 Treponema sp. UBA1240 | reverse complement strand
TGTTCCGCTACAAGAACAGGTGCTGTCGGTGTTCCACCTTGCCCGTTGTAAGAAGAGTACTCGATTATATAGCCGTGATTGCCGCCTTCATTGCCCCAAACGTATATACCTGTATAATAGGCGTGAGTACTTGTACATTTACTATCAAATGGATGATTCCAGTCCAAATACCATTTACCCCTTTTCTCATCAGGCCAGAA
>DBWK01000106.1:3906-7472 GCA_002308875.1 Treponema sp. UBA1240 | reverse complement strand
CATAGGTTCAAGCCCCATTGCCGCTACTAGAGGGATGAGGAATTCATCCCTTTTTTCTTTTTAAACTTGTTTTAATACTCCTTTAATTGCAAAAATCAACATATTGCGTTAGTATGCTCACATGAAGAAAATACTTTTACTTGCTGCGGCGCTTTTTATTCCTTTGTTTGCCGCCTTTTCATACCAGTTTGTACTTGCTGATAATGACACTTCCTTTTTAATTTCCGGTCCTGAAACAGCTTTTCCGGGTGATCCGGTAATTGTCACATTACGCCCCGTAGCCGCTGAAACAGCCGTTACAAACGGTTCTATCACAATAAAGCGCGACGGTGCCACAAAAAACACATCAAGGGCAGCCGTCTACAAAATTAATTCCGCCTTAAAAGAACCTCAATACGCGGCGGTTATTCCGCTTGATTCTTTCACAAAGCCGGGCGATTATTCACTTAACATAAGCCTTACACTGGATTCTTCCAAAGTTTTTGAAAAACAGATTCCGCTCACAATACAGCACAAAGACTTTGTTAGCGAAACAATACAGCTTAACCCTACGAACACGGCTATAAAAACCGACAAAAGCACAAAGCGCGCAAACCAGATTGAGCGTCTGAATGAGATTCTTTTTACAACAAATTTTGACTCACAGTATATGGGAACAGAAAACTTTCAGTTCCCGGTAAAGTCTACACGCAGAACCTCTTTTTACGGTGACCGGCGCGTTTATGCCTACTCCAACGGCAAGTCCGAAACAAGTGTGCATTACGGCATAGACTTTGGCGTTCCAAAAGGCACTCCTGTTTATGCCTGCGCAACCGGCAAGGTAGTAATGGCTGAAGAACGCATTACAACCGGCTGGACTGTTGTTCTGGAACATATGCCTGGTATGTATTCGTTGTACTATCACTTGGATTCGTATTCGGTTAAAACAGGCGACATGATAAAAAAAGGTGAGCAGATAGGGCTTTCAGGTTCAACAGGTCTTGCAACCGGTCCCCACCTGCACTGGGAAATACGCCTTTTGGGAGTAGCCATAAACCCTGATTATTTTATAGAACAGCCACTACTCAGTTCACGATAACCGAAACTGTTCCGTCAACAGCGGTAATGATGCTCCAAAGCTCGCCGGTTTTGTAGTTGGAAAGTTCCAGTGTTATCTTTTTAGAATGACCGCCTGTCAGCGGAAAACGCGAGAGGGCAAAAAGGCTGAGTCTGTAATACGCGTTCTTAACCTTGTCCGGCTCGCCAACGTCCGAATACAAACGGCACAATCCTTTCTCATTGTAGTATCTGTCGAGCCGGACTCCGTTTTTATAAGAATCCTCTGTATAAAGATGCGAAGGATACGGAATGATTTTCTGCTGAAATTCGGCAGTATCAAACTCCAAAAAAAGTTTTTCGCCGTTCCAGGAACGTTCTATAACCGCAATTTCAGCACCGTTTCTGTCATAAAGCCAAACCCTTGCGCTTACGGTATTGTAGCCCGAGCCGTATATTACGAATTTTGCCGGAATAAAGAACTTTTCGTTGTCGGGAATCGCTTTTGCAAGCGAAAATGAAAAGAAAAACTGAAACACGTAGGACGCAATAATTCCGAATAGAATTCCGCAAAAAACAAACGAAAAGAAAAAAACTGCGGTTTTTGCCCTTCCGTTCATTTTAACAACTCCAAAAATGTTTCTTCATTTATAATGCTTATTCCAAGTTCAGCCGCTTTTCTGTTCTTTGAAGAACCGGAAGATGTGTCATTCGTTACAAGATAAGTTAAATCCTTTGTTACCGATGATTTGGCGGTACCGCCGTTTTCCTTAACAAGTTTTTCAGCATCAGCACGCTTCATCGTTACAAGTTCGCCGGTAAAGCAGAACGACTTTCCGCTTAAACGTCCACCTGCAGAACTCTTGATATGTATAGTTTCAGAACTACTTAGCTCAAACATTTCCCGGGAACAGGCCCTTATACCTTCAACAAACGTACCGGCGGAAATATCGGCAAAACCATACACAGCGGCAATCTGTTCTGGTGTTGCCGCCGTAAGCAGTTCAAGCGTGTTAAGACCTGCGGCAACAAGCTTTTCAATTTGAACCTCGCCGAATCCTTCTATATCAAAGCCGGCAACAAACTGTGCAAGCGTTACATCGCGGTGTGAGTTGAGCGATGCGATAACCTTTGCCGCGCTTTTTTCGCCCATACGGTCAAGTTCCGCAAGTTCACCAACAGTAAGCGTGTATAAATCGGATATGCTGCGAATCCGCCCAAGTTCAAACAGGCGAATAATCAGATTTTCGCCGAAGTCGCGGACATCAAGAACGTTTATCCACTTTTGTATCTGATGTAGAATACGTTTGGGGCAGCCCGCATTCGGGCAGAAAAGCCGCGTTCCGTCATCCACAAGCTTTGTTCCGCAAACACCGCACACAACCGGCTGTACTATAGGGGTTACTCCGGCAGGATTCTGCACCAAGGACTCCACTTTGGGTATAATTTCGCCGCGTTTTGTAACAACAACGTGGCTGCCAATATGCAAATCAAGTTTTTTTATCATATTCGGGTTGGAAAGACTGGCTTTCTGCACCGTGGTTCCCGCGAGCTCCACAGCGTCAAATTCTGCAATCGGCGTGTAGGTTGCACCGGATTCGCTCCATATAACGTTGCGAATAACGGTAACGGCTTCTTCAAGACTGAACTTGTATGCAATCTGCTTGTCAGGACGGTTACGAGCCATGTCCGCTTCGTCAATCTGATTCCCTTTTATTACAAGACCGTCAATGTCGTACGGAATTGTGGAGCGTATGTCCATAACGTGCGAGCGGTAATCGTTCACTTCCTGCACGGATTTGCAGATAACCAGCGGCGAAACGTTAAAACCGCAGTTTTTGAGCCACTGCATCTTTCCCTTTTCGTCAGTGAACGGCTGTCCGTCAGTAAAATGCGCATCGTAGCAGATAATCTGAAGGTACTCGCTGCCCTCCCCATTCTTGCGCTTCATAAGGCCGTTGGCGGCATTACGGCAGTTTGCCTTGTCCGCAAAAAACTTGTCATGAACCTCGTGCGTCATTATAACTTCACCGCGCACACCGCCGGTAAGAGCATAGGTCTCGTTATTGAACAAGTCTCCGGTGTTCTTCTGCAAGGTCTTTACAAGCCCGCCCATTTTTACAGCGTTAGCGGTTATGTCGTCACCTATAACACCGTCACCGCGCGTTACAGCCCGCACAAAATTACCGTTCTCATACTGCAGTTCAAGACTTGCGCCGTCCAATTTGTATTCAACCAGGTATTCGTCGTAAACATGCTTTTTTGCCCATTCAGCAAAGGCTTCGGGATTAGCCGCCTTTTCCTGGCTCCCCATCGGAATAAGGTGGCGCACTTTTGCAAAGTTTCCTTCAGTTTCTGGAGTTTGACCGTCTGCACCAACCTTTTTAAGAATAGGGTTATCTGGATCCAAAGACTTGAGCTCATCCCATAAGGCGTCAAATTCCGCGTCGGATATTTCGCTCTCGCCGTTATAATACAAATCCTGATGATGTTTTATAAGCTTTTCAAGCTCACTTGTTCTACCACTAAGC
>DBWK01000106.1:3430-3844 GCA_002308875.1 Treponema sp. UBA1240 | reverse complement strand
CTGCGCATTAAGCCCTTTCTGTTCAAAACGTGTTTCAGGGCGCCATTCCTGATGTGGAGCATATCCCTCATACTTGTTTTTGAGCCCTTTTGTTGCAGCCAGTTCTTCCAGCGCAAACTCTGCGTAGGGTTCCCAGTCGGTCGCCATGTAAAGATAGCCGCCGGTAACAAGACGCTCAGCCATCAGTTCGGTACGAGGACGCTGCACAAGACGGCGTTTGTGATGTTTTTTTTTGGGCCACGGGTCTGGAAAAAAGATATGAAAAGCGGCAACGGAAGAAAGCGGAATCATGTTCTGCAGAACTTCAAGTGCATCATGCTGTATTATGCGGATATTGGTCAAATTCCTCTGTCTGATTTCACCGAGCAGTTTTCCTACTCCGGGTGTGTGAACTTCAATTCCCAAATAATTCTT
>DBWK01000106.1:0-3387 GCA_002308875.1 Treponema sp. UBA1240 | reverse complement strand
GTTACAGGATTTGCATTTCCAAAAACAGTCTCAAAATCAATCTTTTTTTCTATATCCTCTATATAAGGTATACACCATTTTTCCGAAAGTTCTTCGTAGTCGCGCTGCTGCCGTTCGGTCATGCGCCCCTGTCTGAGAACAAAGGTTTTTACTGTCCGGTAAAAATTCTGTTGTTTTTCGTCGTCCATACAATACCTTTTATTTTTTTACTGTTTCAACCGGCAAAAGCACCGCGTATGTCAGATTATTCTTTGTAAACAATCTTCGCTTTGCCGCGGTGGAAGGATACTTTTCAAGTATCGCATAATTGGTTTCAAACGGACTCTCGTCTTTTTTGCCCAAATAAATAATCTCTTTCTTGTCCGAAAACAAAACCAAATACTCATCAAGGTTTTTTAAGTATTCGGAGGAGAACAGCGAGCCGTAACCTATACCGGCAAGTTCAGACGGATACTCAACCTTGCAGTAATATTTGGCGGTTCTGTCTGCCAAATCCGTGTACGTAACTTCGTAATCACCGGCAGGAATTCCTAAACCGCCTCCGCCATAAATCGATGTTGAACCACACCACACAACACGGGAATCACTGATAAAAACCGGATTAGTTATATTCCAGACAAGTTTTTCCTTTTTGTTTTTAACAACAAGTTCCTTAAAACGGTTGTATTCCGAGAGAAGGCTTACAAAGGCGCACATCCTTACTTGAGGATACCCGCCGGTTTCATAGTCAAACAAAACTACCGCCCGCGCTTGTCCTATTTTTGGATCAGATACCTTACAGGCACAAAGCATAAAGGGAACAATCAGCAAAAGAAAAAGGAATTTCTTCATCAATTAAAAGTTAAAGCTCAACGTAATTACAGTGAGATCGTTCGTAGAAAACTGATTTACAAGAGAATCGAATTTTACATTGACTTTCTGACAGGCTTCGCTCAAATATGACAGATAATACAAGCCCAAACTTGTATCATCCTGTTCGGATGAGGTGTTATAAAAGTCTATCAGAGATTTTTCCTTGGAAGAACTTGCCTTTTGGCTGTCAATGTTTTCTTTCAGTTCGTCGTAAACGTCTTCCTTGTTGTAGAGCATAATCTGCAAACGGTTCTGTGTACCGATTGAAGTTGAACCACCGCCGAAACGCCATGAAATAGAAACAAACTCACGCTTTCGGGTAATTTCGCTGATGATTTTCTTTCGGATATCGGGATCATAAATGGCCTGTGTTTCGTCCATAATGCCGCGGTACATGATTTTTGCTTCCTTACGGAAGTTGTTGTTCTCGCTGTTTATTGCGAGTTCCATAAGCATGAGCGCAATGTATTCGGCAATCTGGCTTTTGTCCATAAAGCTTTCAAGAATCGGCTGAATAATCCGCTGGATTACTGCAAAATCATCTCCCTTAAAAAAGCGCAGGATCAAATACCAGGTGTAAAGGCTGAGGTTGTCCATGTATTTTTCGGCAAGAAGCAGAGAAACATTTTTTTCTTCTATTGTAACATCCTTACCGGCAAGAATCTTTCCGCGTACAGGCTTAAGGATTTCGTCCTTTACGCGCTGATACTGCGATTCCATTACAAGCATTTTTGCACGGAGCGACGACGTAGACATCTGCGTTTTGGAGTCGAACATCTGTGATGGGTTAAGTCTGTTGTATTTTTTAAGTATTTCGGTTTCAAAAATCTGCGAAAGAACCATCTTGTCCATCTGTTTGTAGAGAACGCCGTATACAGTCAGTTTTGACAAATCAAGAATATCCTGACGTGAAGAAGAAAATTCCGGCATGGTTATTTCAAGCTTTGAAATGTAATCAGCAAGAAACATGCGCTGTAAAAGCGATGGAGCGATAGAATTGGTTTCTATACCGAATTCTTCGGTATTATCCGCTAGTTTCATCTTTTTTAACTTTGTATTTTTACTCAAAAACTGAGAAGAACCTTCCTGCGTAAAAACAATACGCAAAGGCAGCATTAATGTCGATTTTCTCTGAACAGCTGACATACATCACCTTTCAACTAATTATTATTAAAAGATATTATACACCACAGTTTTGTTTTTGCAAACTACTATTTTAAAAAAAATTTATTATTTTAGAACAATTAGAGATTTTTGATATTTTATGTTGACAAAAAAATAAAAACATCCGATAATAAAGTTGGTTGGGAATATTGGATATCACGGAGGATAACAATGAAAAACACCATCTTGAAACACACATTATTTCTTATTATTACTTTGTCAATCATATTCTCATTTGCCATAACTTCCTGCGGAGGCGGCGGAGGTGGTGGCGGTGGAGGTACAGCCGCCGGTCCCGCACCCTCATCTACAGACAATTCTTCTTCCGGTAGCAGTTCATCTCCGGCAGTGGCTCCGGCACCGGTTCCATCTGCTTTGGCAGAAATTACAAGTTTTTCGTTCACACAAGCAGATAATGCCACATTAAATGCGGATTTGAACGGCAATCCTCAAACCGTAAATGACGCAGCATCTGTTCAAGTTTATTACGCGTTCAATTCACAACAAAATGAGGATTTTGAAAACCTCAAACCTGTTATTGAGATTTCAGAAGGCGCAACCATTTCTCCGGATCCGGACGAAACGCAGAATTTTACTTCCAACGTTGTATACACAGTTACAGCTGAAGACGGGACTACATCAAAGGAATGGACAATATCTGTATTGGAAACAAATCCTACTGAACGAACAATCACATACGATCCTGACGGCGGTTCAATAAACTGCAATGCTCCCGGTGTTTTCAACGTTGAACAGGGAATGAGCCGACTCCCCGACGGTGGCAATATAACAAAACCAAATTGCTATTTTGCAGGTTGGATTGAAGAATCAAACGGCGGACAGCTTGTATCAGGTTGGGGTGCAAATCAAAGACAAAATGATGTATCGTTAAGAGCATACTGGAAACCGGCACCTTATATTGAGGGACATAATATTTACGCAAACGGAATCCCTGTTTACGTTAAAAACGACGGCGGCAAAACCATGGTTTCTTTCTATGATGATGAAACCAATGAAGAAATCAAACTTTCTGATATAAATGCCACCGCTGATTATCAGAACTTAACAGGTTATACTCTCTATGCTGGCGATTCAGGAAATACAAATGCTTCCGGTATTCCTCCTACAGACGGTTCCATTACAATGCTTGGAGGAACTCTCTCCAACATATATGGTTATAACCGTGACGGTACAAATCTTGTAGGAAACGTTACTATTGATATAAGAGGCGGTACTGTTTCAACCGATGTTGTCGGTTATAACGGAGGTACATCAAATCAACCGGCAAATGCAGTCTTAACTGTTTCCGGTAATTCAACAGTCGGTGATAAACACGATAACGGTGTCTGGCTTAATTCTTTGACATCACAG
>DBWK01000114.1 GCA_002308875.1 Treponema sp. UBA1240 | reverse complement strand
GGATGCAAGTGGCGACCAAGTCAAATTGCTTGACGAATCCTTACACGGAGTTCCGCTTGACGCGCTGCATTCGGGCATGATTTTGCATTGGATTCCGTTCCAGTAATACCCGCTATCGCAAGCGCATGAGTATTCAAACGCATTCTCAGGAACGCAGACCCCGCTTGAATGAGCCACGCTTCCGCCGATGTGGTTTTCGCACGGATCATTGATTCTTTCCGAACGGACACAGCGGACAACGAAATATGGGTCGGATATCTTCTTTTTATCTGTATTTGTACCGTACGAAAAGTTTGTATGCCAAGCATAAGTCTTATGTTCGTATTCAGCGTTGGTAGAATTTGTCCAAAAAGCTTTTTCTTTTGGCATATCAGGGAAATCTGAATAAGGAATGGATTTTTCAAAATTCAAGAGTGATGCCTGCTCGTTTTTGTTTGGAACTCTCCAATCGCTCTTCCCGGCATAAGTCAGATCTTCGCAATATTTCAAAGCTTCCTGCCAAGTTTTGCTGGTCACATAAGTCTTTTGCCATATTAAACCTGTAATAGAATCCTTGACGACAACATCACCGTTTGTTGTGGAGGTTGTGAATGTCGGTTTTGTAAGCTTATTTCCGCGTACGCACATAACTTTGAGAGGTGATGTCTTTTCTTTCCTATACCAAATAGTACCAAAATCAGAACCAAAACTTAAGGCATTTGTAGTATTATGGCTTTTCGAACTCCATGCATCTGAAGAGATTTGAAAATATGTCGAATCTACTGCCGGTGAGGATTTGCTGTGATTAACAATGGGCAATAATTCTATTGGATCAGGTAACCTCCAATCCGTGTACCCGCCGTAACTCAAGTTTTCGCAGTGTGTAATTGCGTCTTCCCAAGTGAAAGTTTCTTCGGAAAGCACTTGTTGCCATTCAAGACCTGTGTAGTTATCAACGACAACATTTTCTCCGGAAGCATTGGTTTTAAGTGTGAAGCTCTGCGGATAGCAGTAACCGAGTTTCGCGTATTGTGCATCCTGTCCGTAGAAATTGGCACTTGCGGAAGCGGGGCAGGTGATTTCGTCTGAGTTGTTGTAGCACTTTGTCTGCCCTGTGCAGATGTTGCCGAAAGCTGGCTTGATGAAGCATTTTCCCCAGTCGCCGTTCCAGTTGTAGCCTTGATTGCACTTGAATCCGCATTCGTTTGCGACAGCCGTTTCGCTGTAAAAGCCGATTGCCGGAGGATACCAGTCGTTTCCGTCAAAGGTCTGGGTTATGCTTGAACCGTTGTGCCAGCTTGCATTTGCGGGCAGGCCGCTGCATGTTTTGGTTCTTGTTGTCGGTTCTTCGTCCGTCTCGGCATCGTCTTCGTCCGGTGCGGATGTGTCGCCGTCATCTGTAGTGTCGCTATCATCCGGTTGCGAATCTCCTGAATCATCGGTGAAATCTGCTGTGTCTGTGTCATCGTCAGGTCCAGAATCTCCAGAATCAGGTTCTTCATGGGATTCCTTGACGCATTTGGAGCCGTTCCATTCGTAATTATCTATGCATTTGTAACGGCATTTGCTTCTGCTGGATTCTTCGCTGTAACTACCTTCTGTTGAAGGTGTCCAGGCGTTTCCGTTCCAACTTTGCGTGATTTCAGAAGCTGTGTTCCATTCGGCATTTTCAGGCAAACCTTTGCACTCTTTTGTTCTTGTGTCTGGAACACAGTTAACGCCGGAATAATTTTCTTTGCAGATGCAGGAATAAGTTCCCTCTTCATTGACGCAGGTGCTGTTTTTAGGGCAGTCGTAAAGTGTCGGATCCATGCATTCATTGACGTCCCGACAGAGGTTGTCTTTACATTCATAGCCTGTTTCGCACAGCCCGCAGGATATTTCAAAATTGACCCCCTGATAAGTCATCCAAAGCTTGCCGCATTCAAGGTTGTTGTTTTTGCAGATTTTTGCGACTTCGGAAGCATCAGCTTGGGTGTCATACTGGTTTATCCATTTGTTTTTTGATTCGCAGGAAAGAAAACAGACAGACAAGATCACTAATATAATCGAAATGTTGACTTTCATTTAAACCTCCTACCATCTCAACGCGAATTGCAAAGTTCCGTCAAACGGGCTTGCGCCGAAAGAGACATTGTATTTTTTCTTAACCTGTTTTTCGCCTTCGAATTCGATGCTGTAAAAGACGATTCCGGTTACCACCATTGCAGCACCTACACCAATGCCGACACTGCCGAGAATTTTGTAAAGTTGAGCGTGATCTCCCGCTTTTTTAGTTTTTTTATGGTATTTATCGGCTGTGGAACTGTCTGTAGCGGCAAGATATTTCTGATAATATTTGTCATGCCATTTCTGCGCATCAGACATCATATAAAACGAGACTGCACCGCCTCCAATCAGGGCAACTCCCGGAACAAGAATTCCTGTTGCGATGGCGATACGTTTCTTTTTGCCTGCCTGATCAAGTTCTTTCTTGAAATTTGCTTCCCGTTCTTTTTTCAGGCGTTCTTTTTCGGCTTCAGCTTCCTTTCTCTGCCGCTCTTTTTCTGCTTCCGCCTCTTTTCTTTGCCGTTCCTTCTCTGCCTCAGCTTCCTTTCTCAGTCTTTCCTGTTCAGCTTCTGCCTTGCGCTTTTTTTCTGCCGCAATACGGGCTTTTTCAGCCTCTATCGCAGCTTTTATTTTGTCGGCTTCGTCGCATCCAGGCTTGTACTGAAGCTCACATGCCTTGCCGAAATAAACGAGCTTTTCTTCATCATCTTTGGCAAAACGCTGTGCGTAAGCGACACAGTCGGCCGATGAATTGTTCTGACAGTTTTCCTCGACGGCCTTTTTCTCGTTTTCTTTCGCTATCTTTTTTTCAATTTCCTGCTTCTCGCGTTCCTCGTTAATTTCGTCAAGCGTCTTCGGAGCGGCTATCAACTGAAAACTGCCGAAGGAAAAGGCGAGCAGAAGCAAAAATGCAAAAACTCTCAGTAATTTCATCTTTTCCCCCGAAATTGTTATTTTTTCTCTTCTATTCTGATACATCCCTGACAGTTTCCTTTCTCACATGAAATTTCGCAGTATCTGAACGCGTCACTTCTCTCAACTGAAACTTCATCGAAAATGACTAATTTCAATGCAACGCCTTTCACCCATGCTGTTTTTAAACCTGTTTCATCGCTAGTTTCTTTAACCATAGTGATTATCATTCCATCAGCATTCGCTGCTTTAATTGCATTAAATGCTGCGACTTTGGCAAGTGGGGAAAGTTTGTCTATGTCTACGGCCGCATTTTTTGAAAAAAGGTTGAAGTCCATTGCGCTTTTTGCTTCGTCAAAAACTGTAGGATCATTGATTTTATTATCCGCGCTTCCTTCGATTGATCCTGCAACTTGAAATCCGATTTCAAGAGGTCTCGACCATACACGCATTGCATCGGGAGCGAGTTTTTCCTCTTTTGAAACAGTCATTGTTGCAATCGAGTTTCTTGACGCTGATGCGCACGAACAAACAAAAATTGCTGCGAAAACCAAAAGTGTGATGATAAAAAATCTTTTCATTTTTCCCTCCTAAAACAAACAAAAAACTGCATTTTTTATAGCCAAAATGGAGTCAATTCTTATAGCCAAAAGGTTATAAAATTATCGTCTGCTATCGTTTAAAAATCACAAACCTTTTGCGGAGTCGTCCTTTGGATCTCAAAACAGCATTCGCATTGAC
>DBWK01000048.1:436-3120 GCA_002308875.1 Treponema sp. UBA1240 | reverse complement strand
AAGCCGCTCAGGTCGCAGACCGCAAAAGCGTTTATCTGTCCGTCAGTTTCGGCAAAATGCACGGTGGCAAGTTTGTTCTGCACATTCGAGTAAAATGACGCGATTGAAAAATACGGATCTGTTTTTTTTACGAAAACCTGCATTTGTCTGTTATTCTTTTCCACGTTTTTCTGTTTGTCGAGAACCTTTTTAGAAACATAGCTGAACGAAGCTGCCAGCTGAATCAACGGAAAAACAAACGCATTGAACAGCCCGATTGCAATAAATGTAAAAGGAAGTGCCGCAATACCGGAAATAAAAAGTCCGCTGGTCAGCATTGTAAAAAATCCCGCGCCGGATTCATTCTGAAGCTTTGAAAAATTGAATATCATGTACACAATGTAAGAAACCCAGACAACCGCTTCTACGCCGAATCCTACAAACGGAGTAAAGTATTTGCGTACATTCTTGTACCTGCTGTACTGTAACTCATAATCGCTGCGCAGGGCAAAGTCCGAGATTTTTTCGGACAAATCTTCCACCATAAACTTTGTTCCGCAGTAATCACAGCCGTCCAAAAGCTGTTCCTTTGTCTGCGTAGCACCGCAGTTCGGGCAGACAATCTCGTTTTCAGTAATATGCTTTGCGCTTGCAACTGTATAGTGTGCAATGTCGTTGTCCGTTCTGGTGTAGATAATTTTTCCGTCTTTTGAATACTCGGTGGTTGCGGCAATATCTTCCTTTATCTCGTCTATCATATACTTGCCGTCGGAGTATTTGTCCGATACTACGGGCGGCAGGTTTATGCTGTGGCTTTTTCTTACGGACTTAAAGCTGCATGACACATTCAGTCTGCGCAAGCGGCGGCGCTGAAGCTCCAGTATGTTTCTGAACATTTGCGTAACATCGTTCTGAACTTTCGGATTTTCTTCCGTGGAGTTTGACGCAAGAAAATCGGCATAATCAGTGCGGAACGTGGAAAAAGTGTCTTCCGGTTCTGTGCCGGCATTGGCGATATAGCTTTTAAGACTGCTTTTTGCTTTAAAAAATTTGCTTTTTATCGTGCTGAGTGCCGGTCCAAGAAAGATAAAACCGCCAAACAAAAGTATCACACCAAAAATCGGCATAAAAATCATAGCCAGGATACTGTAAGATTCACCGCCTGAAAAAGGCGTTTCAATCATGCCAATTCCTGCCGCTACAAGTGCAAGTCCAACCAAAAAGTTCCTTATGAATTCTTTCATATTGGATTATTATACCGGCATTTTGCAGGTAAATAAATATACAATTATTCGCTTTTTCATTAGAATCAATATATTCAAGGAGCAACTATATGGAAGAAAGCGGAAAAATTCTTGTGAGTATAATCGCAGAACAAACACAGATTCTTTTTAAGAACATTGAAGACCAGATTAATGGCGCAGAACTTGAAAGTCTTTTTGAAAACGTAAATAATTCGCGCTATCTTTTTCACATGATTCATTCGGCAGACAAATACTTTATAAATCCTTACAACTACTCTTACAACGAAAAAGCGGCGGGGGGAATTAATGAAAAAAACAGCATTATCTCACAAAGCCGCGAGGGTTTTATACCTGACGACGGCTTTGTGATTCCGCGCGAAACACTTGTCGCCTACCTTGCGTTTGTAAAGCAAAAAGTTATGTCGTATATTGCAAACCTTACTGACGACGAACTTGCGGAAAAACCGGAAAACTGCCCGCACACCAAACTTGCTCTTATCCTTGGACAATACAGGCACACAATGTTCCACTGTGGAATGAGCGAAACATTCACCTTTGATACCACGGGCAAATGGCTGCCCTACACAGGCTTTAAATATCTGGCAACCCAAAAGGAAAAGTAATGGAATTCATTTAACCTGCAAAATATTNNAATTCATTTAACCCGTAAAAGACACATCTTACCCTGCCGTAAATGCATCTTACAGAATTCGGTATTGCGGGTGGAAACAGCTTGTCGTAAACTCCAATCATAAAAGATTTGGAGGCAGATATGAAATTATTAAGTCTGATTCTTGGAGGTAGTATTATTATGGGATTTAGTTTTGTTTTACCTTATGTTGCACAGGTGAATGCGGTAAAATCTATACAAAAGATTGATGAGGGAGTTTATTTTCTTGATTTTGAAGGCAACTACTGCTTTGACGAATATATTGCAAAAGGCGGCGGAAAATCCAACGATGAAATGAGCGCATTCATTACCGACAAGCTTAAAAAAGGCAAGTGGACTTCACCCAAAAAAAAGTCCGGTTCAACGGTAAACATCACAATGAAAACTTTCGGCTGCGCATCCATTGCGGCACGCAACAGCGGCGAATGCGGCGGAATGATTTTCGGACGTAACTACGACTGGAAAACCTGCGCAGTTCTCGTAGTCCACACAAAACCGGACAACGGCTACGAATCCGTTTCCACGTGCTGTCTTGAACATTTGGGCATAAATGCGGACTGGGAACCCACGCACAAGTTTCCGGCGGATGCCGCAGCTCTTGCCGCAATTTATGTTCCGATGGACGGCATGAACGAAAAAGGTGTTTACATTGCCGACCTTATTGCCGGCAAAGATGAAACAACCGCACAAAACCGCGGAAATGCCTCGGTTACAACAACCGCCGCAATCAGACTTGTGCTTGACCACGCCGCCAGCGTAGACGAAGCACTTGAACTGCTTGATAAATACGA
>DBWK01000048.1:0-367 GCA_002308875.1 Treponema sp. UBA1240 | reverse complement strand
GTTGAGTGGGTGGACAACAAAATGTACGTAACCGAAAGTCCGGTTCTTACAAACCACTATATTACAGACAGCCCCAAAAAAGATACGGCAAACCCCGAAACCGAAAACTCGCATACAAGATTCAACACTCTGAAGGCAACAGGCGACAAATCCGGCTGGAAGCTTACCGGTGATGAAACACGCGATGCGCTGCAATCTGTTCGCGCCGGGCAATTCGGCTGGGAAAACGAACTTTCCGTCTGGAGCGCAGTCTTTGAACCACAGGCTCGTAAAGTAACATATTACTTCCGCGAAAAATACGACAATCCAGTTACTATAACGTTCTAATGTGAGAACATAAATCAGGGAAAAGCGGAGTGCTGACCAG
>DBWK01000078.1:1389-2855 GCA_002308875.1 Treponema sp. UBA1240 | reverse complement strand
CTCAAGAACCTCGGCATGGGCTGCGGAAGCCGCGCCGGAAAGATGCACCAGCACAATCACGGAAAGCCCGTTGTTGCTCAGGAACAATGCCGCAACTGCAAGCGCTGTGCAAAAGAATGCGGTTCGGACGCCATCTCCTATGATACAGGAAAAGCCTTTATAAATCAGGATATCTGCAAAGGCTGCGGCCGCTGTATTGGTGCATGTTCGTTTGACGCAATCTATAACCCGAACGGCAACGCGAATGAAGTTCTCGGCTGCAAGATTGCCGAATACACAAAAGCAATTGTTCACGGCAGACCGTGTTTTCATATAAGCTTAGTCTGCGACATTTCGCCTAACTGCGACTGCCACGGCGAAAACGACGCACCGATTCTGCCGGATGTGGGTATGTTCGCGTCGTTTGACCCTGTTGCGCTTGACCAGGCCTGTGTAGACGCGTGCCTCAAATCCGAGCCTATGCCTAATTCGCAGCTTTCGGACAATCTTGCAAAACCTGACTGGCATCATCACCACGACCACTTTTTGGATTCAAACCCGAACATCCGCTGGAAGGAAACGCTCGAACACGGTGAAAAAATCGGCATCGGCACACGCCGGTACGAACTTGTTACGATGAAGTAAATGTACCTGCCATAGTATAGAGAATCAGACTAAGAAGTATGTTTTCATTGCGCCTTTACCTTTGATTTCCATTTCAACAGGCTCTGAATAATTGATGGCTTCTTTGGTAAGGCTCATTGTGTTTTCGGAAACATGAATCCTGGATGTTTGGCCGGAGGTTTCCATCCGGCTTGCAACATTCACTGTGTCACCCCAGATGTCGTAAACAAACTTTGTTTTTCCGATTACACCTGCAATAAGGCTTCCGCTGTTGATGCCTATTCGCATAAAAAGCTTTACATTGCTTGTAGCGTTAAAATCCTCAATATCCTGCAACATTCCCTGAGCAAATTTTACAAGAGCAACCGCATTTTTTTCTGCAGGTTCGTTTCCAAAAAGACCGGTTGCTGCCATGTATGCATCACCGATTGTCTTGATTTTTTCAATGCCTTCCCGCTTGGCACGTTCATCAATACGGGAATAAAGCGAATTCAAAGCGCCAACAACGGTGTCCGCATCGAGGGTGCTTGTCATTTTTGTAAAGTCAACGATATCGGCAAAAAGTACTGAAGCGTTTTCAATCTTGTCGGCAATCTTTGCATTGTTATCCAGCGTAAGGCGTTTTGCAACTTCTTCCGGCAGGATGTTCAAAAGCAGATGCTCAGAACGGTTCTTTTCTTCCTGTAGTTCCTTTGTGCGCTCTTTTACGGTGTCTTCAAGTTTTTTGTTTTCTTCCTCAACGCGGATGATTTTTCCTTCCGTGAATGAGATTGTGATTGAAACAATAAAAAGAATTGAAAGCAAGCCTAACACAACATCAAAGAAAATATAAGACAGCGGCTTAAGAACACTTTCGTATGAAA
>DBWK01000078.1:0-1308 GCA_002308875.1 Treponema sp. UBA1240 | reverse complement strand
TTCTCATTATCTTCATCATGAGGTTTATGAACACTCATTTTTTTGTCAGAAATGGAAAAGGTTCCGTTCCAAGGCCCCGGATCAATCGCACAATCTTCACAAACATCTATGATTACATCCCAGTCTGTGATTATGGTTGCCTTCATATTGTTATAAATGACTCCGTTATACTGTGCTCCGAGTCTGGTGTAATCATCATTGTCGTTCCAAAACTTTTCGGCATCACGCAAAAAAGTTATGCAGACAGCTTGTGAAGCATCGTTTTCCAAATAAGGTGTATCAACAACAATAGTTCGTTTTGGCATGCTGATTCCAGTAATCGAAATAATGACAAGAACTACCAAAAGGCCGCCCGAAACCGCGCAGATAACCTGCCACAAATGGCTTCTGGCAATCCGCTTTTTCATTTCAGGCATTGTCAGTACCTGCTTATAATTTGGGCTTAAGCGCGCACCGTCTTTTTTGTCCGAATAAAATTCAAGCTCCATGAGTTTTATTGAAGAATAAAAAAGATGCAGGGCACCAATGCCGTATCCAATGTCTATCCAGGAAATTCCATAAACAAACAGAGCCAGAATTATTCCGGCAAAAGGAAAGACGGTATAAATGAGAAGGGAAACAAAAATGTTTTTTTGCAAAACCTTTTGAGATTGTAAAAGCATCATCACTGTAATTAGACCAGGCAAAAGTCCCAGAACAACACTCAATGGATACAGTGAGCTTCTGTGGTAAAGATTCCCTTCGTCAAAATAATAAAAGAGATTTGTAAACTGGCTTATTGAAGTTAGAATGATCCCCAAAAGACAGATATAAAAAACAACAAAAAGATGAACCGGTATTCCGCTTTTGATGGAAGCACGAGGGGTTCTGAGGATTTTGAATTCCAAAATATCGGACTTGATGAATTCTACTGAATAAAAGCAGAAGAAAAAGGTCAAAACATAATTAAGGGAAAAGACCATAAAATTGCTTGCCCGAACCATATAATATCCGGTCTGGCTGGTGTTTCCCCTGAATATGTATGCTAGAGCATCAAAAGCAAGCAGAAGGCCTGTAATGATTTCTATCAGAATCAGCGTCCGTCGGCTGTTGTTCCTGAGCTTATGCCCGGACAACAAAAACACGCCGACCTGAAGGCAGAAAAAACCCAGCCCAAAAAGAATTACAATGCTTATTAATCTTACTGTGTCATTCATATCTTTTATGAATTGTATTTTATTGACAGAGCTTTGTCAAAAAAACTTTGCAGAAAAGCATCAGATACCCTTTATCATATTAATCTTTCCTTTTTAAAATCCAAATAAGATT
>DBWK01000116.1:37704-41585 GCA_002308875.1 Treponema sp. UBA1240 | reverse complement strand
GAGCGCGTATGGACATCATACACATCACTTCCACAGGAGCTCAAGCTGCCTTCAGCTCCAGAGCATCCTATTGTTGTTCGCCATGAAGAAAACCGTCCACAGCCTCGTAGAGACCGCGAGACAGAAAAGGGCATGGCATGTGTCATTGGCCGCTTGAGAAAGTGTAATGTATTTGATGTAAAGTTTGTTGCTTTGAGTCACAATACAAAACGCGGTGCTGCTCTCGGCGGAATTCTCAATGCGGAACTGCTTAAGGCAAAAGGTTTTTTTGATAATCTTTAAGCAATTTTATGCCGATATTAAAAGTACAGGTCTGTAAACCGTACCCCATGTTTTACAAGGCTGTTTTGACAGCTTTCCGCTGCCACAAACAGCCTTTTTTTCAGGATTAAAAAGTGGTTAAAAAGAAACAAAGAATCACTATTGTAGTCATAATTCTTGTCCTGTTAATTTTATTCACAGCAGCAGGCGTATTCTATTATTATTCTTATCTCCGCACATCTGTTCCTGAATACGATTATATTTCAATGCCTATACAGACAGAACCTGTTCCGCATACAATCGCAATTGATCCTGAGCTTACCGGAGGAAAAATCGTTGCGGACAAAAAAGAAGCTTTGTTCGGCGAACCTGTTCTTCTAAGTGCTGAAGCCTTTTACGGCAAAGAGATGATTCCAGGTTCCCTTCATTACACAACAGAAGAAGAACGCCGGACAATCATTGAAACTGATACGTTCATTATGCCTTCTGCCGATATTACAGTATCCGCAGAATTTGAAAATGTCCTGGACGGCATTTTTATCACAAGAGAAAGCTTTTTGCACGGCAGAGTTTACCTTGCAAAACTTAAAAACGAAACAATCCGAATCACGATGCGCGCCGACAAGGGCTATGATGTAAACACCGTTGAAGTTACAGACGAACCTGTATATAAAGCTACAAACATACGATACACATTTACAAAACGCAAAGATATTGATGCTACCATAAATGTCACCTGGAATCCGATTGTTTATTCCATAAACTTCAACACAAACGGCGGAAACTTTTCTTACAATCAGACAATTCCCGAATCCTATACTGTAGAAGATCAAGCTATCCAGCTGCCTCTTGTCGAAAAAAACGGTTATGAATTCACAGGCTGGTATGATAAGAATGCCGGTGGAGCAATCACAAAACAACTCAAGACAGAAACAGCCGGTAATAAAAACTATGTTGCTCAATGGCAGCCAGTTGTATACAGCATTACCTATGTAAACGAAGGTATAAATCTTTCATATTACAAGCAGAACAGCTACACAATCGAAAAAGAAACTCCCCTGCCAGAACTCACCAAAGCAGGATACGAATTTACAGGCTGGGCAGAAACTCCATCAGGGAAACCGTTTTTCAGCATTGAACGCGGAAATACAGGAAACAAAACTCTTTATGCAACATGGCAGCCTGTAAAATATCCGATTATACTGCATATGGACGGAGGAACTGCAGAAACAGGTGATGTTTTTACATACACAAAAGAATCCCCGAATATCAGACTGCCTGTTCCAACCAGAACCGGCTGGAAATTTGCAGGATGGTACAACGATAAGAACCTTTACACAAAAGCAGATACCGTTATTCCGTCTGGTTCTATGGGACCAAAAGAATACTACGCCAAATGGTCGTGTACAATTTCGTTTGACAGCAAAGGCGGAACAGACTGCTCACCGATTGTTCTCTCATCTTCAAACCTTAAAATCAGGGAACTGCCTGTTTCTGAACGTGAATACTACGTATTTGACGGTTGGTATCTTGACAGCAAATATACCCAAAAATTCACAACACAGTCCGTCATATCGGGCGATTCAACACTTATAGCAAAATGGAATCCGATTCCGTTCAACATCACATACAACACAAACGGAGGAAATCTTCCTTTCGGTTATATGAAAGAATACACTGTAGAAACAAAACAATCATCTCTGCCTGTTCCCAAGAAAGAATCCTGGGCATTCGGCGGCTGGTATGCGGATCCTTCTTTTAAGATTCCGGTTCTATCCGTCATAAAAGCAAATACAAAGCCTTCAAAAAATCTGTTTTCACGCTGGCAGGAGCTTTCCTCGCCGTCAAACACGACTGTAATAACTCAGAACAAAAATCTTGATCCGATTACCGATTTAAACAAACTGTCTTCACGTACAGATTCCTCAATTACGGGCATGTATACAATAAACGAAACACAAAGCAGTCAACCCGAAATTAAAATTGAAATCAACAACGATATTACACTATATGCAAAGTGGTTCAAATTTGACACAAAAGTCGTCCGTGCCGGCAAATACCAGCGTACGGAACTTCCCGAATCACTAACCGAAATTCCGAATGATCTTGAAGTAAGTGCAACGGAAATAACGCGCAGTACATATCTTACAGTTATGGGAAATGACCCCAGTGACAATTCCTATATCACAGCCTCAGATGAAACTGAAAAACTCAATAACCCTGTGCAGATGGTAAGCTGGTTTGAAGCTCTTATATTCTGCAACAGACTGAGCATGCTGAACGGTTACAGACCTGCATATTACATAAAAGGCAGCTCTGACCCGGATGACTGGGGTAAAGTTCCAAACGATAACGATCTTGACTGGATTGCAGTAGAATGGGATAGAACCGCAAACGGTTACAGACTTCCTACGGAAGAAGAATGGATGTGGTGTGCAATCGGAGGAACATCTTCCGCCGCAAAAACAAATATAACCGGTGTAAATCTGAATGGATACGAAAAAGCCTTTGCAGGTCACGACACCGCAGACAACAAAAAAGAAAACGCAAAACTTGTAAAACAATACGCCTGGTATTCTTCCAATTCCAAGACAAGAACCCATCCTGTTGCGACAGCATTGCCTAACGAAGCCGGACTATATGATATGAGCGGTAACGTTTGGGAATGGTGCTGGGACGAATATCAAGAATTGGAAGAAGACCCCAAGAAAACAAATACTCGTTCGGAGGATTTAACAGGCGAAAACTTCCGTGTTGTCCGTGGTGGAAGTTGGTACAGCTTTCCTTCGCTGATAACGGTCCGTGCCCGCTTGTCGCTGAATATCTACGGACGCAATAATCTTACAGGTTTCCGCGTAGTCAGATCTATTAACTAATTTCAGCTAATCAGATACTTTCAGTTGAAAAACCTATAACCTACTTCACGTTTGTCCGCTTATTTGCTAAAATCTAAACATGGCAACAACATACGACGACAAGAAAATTATCTACACTATGGACAGAGTTTCCAGAACATATGGTACTAAAACTGTCCTAAAAGACATAAGCATTTCATATTATTACGGCGCAAAAATCGGTGTAATCGGTGAAAACGGTTCCGGAAAATCTTCACTTATGAAGATTTTTGCCGGAATCGACACTGAATTTACAGGTGAAACAACAATTCTTCCCGGATACACAATAGGCTATCTGCCGCAGGAACCGGAGCTTGAAAAAGGAAAAACCGTAATGGAAATTGTCCGTGAAGGTGTAAGCGGCACAGTTGCACTTCTTGAAGAATTTGACAAAGTGAACGAAGCTTTCGGCGACCCTGATGCGGATTTTGACAAGCTCTGTGCACGACAGGCTGAAATTCAGGAAAAACTTGATGCACTTGATGCCTGGAATCTTGATTCTCAACTGGAACTTGCAATGGATGCGTTGCGCTGTCCGCCGTCGGAACAGGTTGTTGACGTTCTTTCAGGCGGTGAACGCCGTCGTGTTGCCCTTTGCAGACTGTTGCTGCAAAAACCCGATATTCTGCTTTTGGACGAGCCTACAAACCATCTTGATGCCGAAAGCGTCGCCTGGCTGGAAAGACATTTGCAGCAGTATCCGGGAACAATTATCGCAATTACGCA
>DBWK01000116.1:34211-37629 GCA_002308875.1 Treponema sp. UBA1240 | reverse complement strand
GGCTGGCTGGAACAAAAGCAAAAGCGACTTGAGCTTGAGGAAAAGAGCGAAAGTGAACGTCAAAGAGCCCTTAAAAGAGAGCTTGAATGGATTCACATGAGTGCGAAAGGCCGTCAGGCAAAGCACAAGGAACACATCACAAAATATGAGGAACTTTTATCGCAATCCGGCAAAGGCCAGATAAAAGATACCAAAATCACCATTCCGGCAGGTCCGCGTCTTGGAAATACAGTAATAGAAGCAGACAAACTCACAAAAGCCTATGGCGACAAGCTTTTGTTTGAAAATCTCAGCTTTATTGTCCCGCCGGGAGCTGTAGTCGGGATAGTGGGTCCTAACGGTGCAGGTAAAACAACGCTTTTTAAACTTATAGCGGATGCAGCAGGACAAACGGTTGAACGCGCTGACGGAAAGCCCGGCGGAGAAAAACCGGATTCCGGCGAGATAAAAGTGGGCAGTACAGTAAAACTGGTATATGTGGATCAGATGCGTCAGTTGCTCAATCCTGATAAAACCGTTTGGGAACAACTTTCGGACGGTCTTGATATTATAAAACTCGGTGCCGTTGATGACAAAGGCAGACCGCTTAACGGACAGCTGCGTGAAGTTAATTCCAGAGCATACTGTTCATGGTTTAATTTTTCAGGTCCTGACCAGAACAAAAAGGTCGGTGTTTTGTCCGGCGGTGAACGGAACCGTCTGAACCTCGGTATGATGTTGAAACAAGCCGGTAACGTTCTTCTTTTGGATGAACCGACAAATGACCTTGATGTTACGACAATACGCGCTTTGGAAGATGCCATAGAAGAATTTGCAGGTTGTGTTCTTTGCATAAGCCATGATCGCTGGTTTCTGGACAGAATTTGTACACACATTCTTGCATATGAAAATAATAGCGAAGTTATCTGGTTTGAAGGCAACTGGTCGGATTACGCTGAATGGCGCAGAAAGCAGTTGGGTGCAGACGCGGACAGACCGCATAAAACCGTATACCGAAAGATGACGCGTTAAAGTTTCGCCAATAAATACAAAACCAAATTCTCTTGTCTTTTTAAAATGTAATTAGTATCTTTATAACATAAGCTAATATAAAACTATATTCATCTCAAAACGGAGTCTACAAAAATGGCAACTTATCAATTTCAAACGGAAGTAAATCAGCTTCTGACGCTCATTATTCATTCCCTCTATTCCAATAAAGACATTTTTCTTCGTGAAATCGTATCAAACGCCTCGGATGCGCTGGACAAACTGAAATATCTTACGGTTTCAGATGAAACATACAAAAACATTAATTTTGAACCGCGAATAGATATTTCTTTTGATGAAGACAAAAAATGTCTCGTTGTAAAAGACAATGGTATCGGAATGAACGGGGAAGATCTTTCCAATAACCTTGGAACTATCGCCCGCTCAGGAACAAAAGCATTCTTAGATAAACTTGAGTCCGATGTAAAAAAGGATTCCGCGTTAATCGGACAATTCGGTGTTGGCTTTTATTCCGCATTCATGGTTGCGTCAAAAATTGATGTTTTTACACGCAAAGCCGCAACAGATACAGTATTCCACTGGAGCAGCAACGGAACGAATTCCTACGATATGGAAGAAATAGCGCTTGACAGCGAAGACTCAAAAAAATACGGTCTTGATACTGGAAACGGAACCGCGGTTGTTATGTTCCTTAACGATGAAGACAGTTCATACGCTTCACGCTGGAAGGTTGAAGACATTGTAAAACGTTATTCCGACCACATCGCATTCCCTATTTTTTTGCACTATGACCAGAAAAAATACGATGACAAGGGCAAAGAAACCGGAAAAGAAAGCAAAATTGATCAGATAAACACTGCAAACGCTCTCTGGCAGCGTTCAAAATCTGATTTGAAAGATGAAGACTACAACAGCTTTTACAAGACTATATCACATGATTCAAATGACCCTTTGATGTATGTGCACACACATGCCGAAGGTACGCAGGAATATACAACTCTGTTCTATGTTCCTGAAACGGCACCGTTTGACATGTATCAGGCTGATTACAAAAGCGGTGTAAAACTTTACGTCAAACGAGTTTTTATAACCGATGACGACAAAGAACTGCTTCCAACATATTTGCGTTTTGTACGTGGTATTATTGACTCGGAAGACTTACCGCTGAATGTAAGCCGTGAAATCCTCCAGCAGAATCGAATCCTTACGAACATAAAATCATCTTCCGTAAAAAAATTGCTTGGTGAATTCAAAAAGCTTTCACAAAAAACGGATGATGAAGGGAAAAAGAAATGGAACAAATTCGTTTCACAGTACAACCGTCCTTTGAAAGAAGGCTTGTATTCCGACTTTGCAAATAGAGACGAATTATGCGAAATCATTCGTTTTAAGAGTACTGCCGAAGAAGGTACAGGAGAAGATAAGTGGACAAGCTTTGCCGACTATGTACAGAGAATGAAGCCCGAACAGAAAGCCATTTACTACATTACAGGGACAGACGAAAATCAGCTGCGTTCTTCGCCTCTGCTTGAAGCATACAAAAGCAAAGGTCTCGAAGTTCTTATAATGGCTGATGAAATAGACGACATTGTTATTCCGGCCCTGAACAAGTATAAGGACTTTGAATTAAAGGCGGTAAACCGCGCAGGTAGCGATGAAGAACTTGGAATTGACAAAAAAGAATCTGAAAAGAAAGAAAAAGAATTCAAGCCTGTTGTTGAAAAAATCAAGAAAGCTTTGGGCGACAGGGTAAAAGACGTTCATCTTTCAAAGCGTTTGTCAGATTCACCGTCATGTATCGTTGTGGACGAAAATGACCCGTCAATACAGCTTGAGCGCATGATGAAAGCGATGGGACAAAGCGGCATGGGCGAAGTAAAGCCGATTCTTGAAGTAAACCCCGAACATGCGCTTGTCGTCAAAATTAAAGAAAGCGATGATGAAAATTACATTTCTGATGTATCAACTGTACTTCTTGACCAGGCATTGCTGGTTTCAGGAGCAGAATTAAAAGATCCCGCTGATTTTGTAAAACGTATCAACAAACTTATATCACAATAAAGATATACAACAGCATTATCCAAAATCGTTTTTGTAATAATACTGTTTTTGTTGACAATTAGATTTTTCGCTTTTAATATTAATTAATTACCATAAAAACTAAGGAGTTTAAAATGAAGAGATGGGTTTGCAGTGTTTGCGGTTACGTTCATACAGGAGATAACGCTCCTGATTTTTGCCCACAGTGCAAGGCACCAAAAGCAAAATTCAATGAAGTAGAAGAATTCAAAGGATATGCAGATGAACATAAAATCGGAATTGCCAAGGGTTTGGACGAAGAAGTAGTTCAGGGCTTACGCGAAAACTATATGGGTGAATGCACAGAAGTTGGTATGTATCTCGCAATGAGCCGTCAGGCGGATCGTGA
>DBWK01000116.1:20174-34165 GCA_002308875.1 Treponema sp. UBA1240 | reverse complement strand
GCCGCAAAATTTGCAGAACTTTTAGGCGAAGTAGTTTATCCGGACACAAAGAAAAACGTTGAACTGCGGGCAACAGCAGAAGCAGGGGCATGTGAAGGTAAGCTGAAACTGGCAAAACGCGCAAAAGAACTGAACTACGATGCCATTCACGATACAGTCCACGAAATGTGTAAGGACGAAGCACGTCATGGCGCAGGCTTCAGAGGTCTTTTAGCAAGATACTTCAAATAAATCTTTTACTTGAATTTTATTCCCGTGCCTCGCACGGGATTTTTTTTATACAAAAGACATAAAAAAAAGCTGCCCTGCGTTAAACGCTCAGACAGCTTCCTTTAGAAAAGACGGTTTAATTAGTTATTTACCGTTTTTAATGGCAGCTTTACAGAATTTGCAAACCTTTACCTTGTTACCATCAATTTCCTGCTCATACAGAACCTTGATGCCGTCTTTCTTGCAACGAGCACATACTCCGCGACCATGAGCTTCCAACTCACGGATTCCTTTTCCACGATGGGCTTTTGACATATTATCTCCCTTGAAATACTTTGTAAGTACTCCGTTAAACTCATTAAAAGTAACGCAGCAACTTCAGCCTTAAGCCGTTTATTCGCCGCCCTTTGAAGATGAACGAGTTCCAGAAGATCTCTTGGCTGTTGTTTTTGCAGCGGCCTTAACCTGTGATTTTGCAGCCGGTTTTTTTGCAACCTTTTCTTTTTCTGTACTCTTTGTTTCAGTCTTTTCTGTTACTTTCTTTGCAGCCTTAGTTTCTTTCTTTTCTTTCTTTTCTACATCCAATTTGTAGTCAACAAGTTCAAGAATAACCATATCAGCAGCATCACCCTGTCTAAAACCAATTTTATTGATACGGGTGTAACCGCCGGCACGATCCTTCATTCTGGGACCGATTACTGTGAACAATTTATTGAGGACAATTTCATCCTGAATAAATCTCGCAGCCTGTCTACGATTGTGTACAGAATCAACTTTACTTCTTGTTATCAACTTTTCAGCAGCACGTCTTACTTCCAAAGCCTTTGCCTTTGTTGTTGTAATGCGTTCATATCTGAAAAGAGAAGTTACCATATTCCGTGACATTGCACGTCTGTGTGCAGATGTTCTGGAAAGCGGATTAAAACCATATTTATGATTCATCTGACTCTTCCTTCTGCTTTGGTAAATTTACAGCATTCTTAAGATGGGTATAATCAGTCATGCCAAGATTAAGATTCCATTCGAGCAGTTTTTCTTTAATCTCCAACAAGCTTTTTTTACCAAAATTGCGTGTTTTTGCAATATCCTCTTCAGTTTTTCTTGTCAATTCACCGATTGTTCGAATATTTGCATTTTTTAAACAGTTTGAAGAACGAACGGAAAGTTCAAGTTCTTCAACCGGTGTATTAAGGAGTTGCTTAATACGTTCATCGCCATCATCAAGTTCGTCTGCTCTGGAAATTTCGTTGTCATTAAAGTTGACAAAAATTGTAAAATGATCTTTTGCAATTTTTGCAGCTTCTGCCAGTGCATCTTCCGGAGCAATTGTTCCATCAGTCCAAATCTCAATAATCAATTTGTCATAATCATTACGCTGTCCGACACGGCAAGGCTCAATTGCATATTTTACCTTGTTAATCGGTGTAAAGATGGCATCCATTGGAATTGTACCAACAACTTCAATATAATGCTCATTTACTTCAGCGGGAACATACCCACGTCCCAAATCTACCTGTATTTCAAACTCAACATGCGCGCCTTCCATCAGTGTAAATATGGGAACATCCTTTGTAAGGATTTCAAGGCTACCCTCTTTTGCCAGCTGAGTACTTGTAATAACTCCCGCACCTGAAAATTCAAACAGGAATGTTTCTTGTTCAACATCTTCAGGAAGCTTAACACGAAGCATTTTCAAATTGTTCAATACTTCCAAAGTATCTTCAACAATATTGGGAATTGCTTCGAATTCACTGGAAATTACATGCGGTACAGCATCAGCATCATAGGATGTAATACGAACAGCAGTTATTGCATAGCCCTGGATTGATGATAACAATACTCTGCGCAGGGTATTTCCTACGGTTGTACCGAAACCTGTTTCCATTGGATATGCCGTGAACTTACCATAATTCGGATTCGAATCAATATGTTCAAAAGTAATACCCTTAGGTTTCTTAAATCCTTTGAGCAGATTTTTGCGGGCCATTCAAACTCCTTATTTAGAATAGAGCTCAACTACGAGCTGTTCTTTAACATCAGCGAGGTCTGTTACTTCTTCCCTTCTTGGGAGAGCATTGAATGTACCACGTTGTGCATCAACATCTACAGAAATCCAAGGTGCAGTTCCTGATTTTGCAACTTCATTTAATGCATCGAGGATTACAACCAGTTTTTTACTGCCTTCTTTAACAGAAATTATATCACCGGGCTTTACCTGATAGCTTGGAATGTTTACAATCTTTCCATTTACCAAAATATGGCGGTGTGATACGAGCTGACGAGCCTGAGCTCTGTTTACAGCAAAGTGCATTCTGAAGACTACATTGTCCAGACGGCTTTCAAGCAGTGCTACAAGGTTATCACCTGTAATTCCTGACATTTTCTGCGCGCGGTCAAAAGTCAAGCTGAACTGCTTTTCGAGCATATTGTAGATTCTCTTTAACTTCTGTTTTTCGCGAAG
Organism: Treponema sp. UBA1240; assembly: GCA_002308875.1. GTDB lineage: Bacteria > Spirochaetota > Spirochaetia > Treponematales > Treponemataceae > UBA1240. Next base: position 31,494 of record DBWK01000116.1, on the reverse strand, counting down.
CTGAAGTCCGTATTCTGAACGTTTTCCTGCACGAGCTTTAGGATCTTTACCCGGAGCACCGCGTTTTTTGTTAAGAGGACATTTGTCACTCTTACAGCGTTCACCCTTTAAAAACAATTTTTTCTGCTCTGTTCTACAGAGTCTGCATACAGGTCCAGTATATCTTGCCATTTACACAGTTCTCCTTGTTACATTCTTCGTGTTTTTCTAGGACGGCAGCCATTGTGAGGAATAGGAGTTACATCACTGATGGACTTTACCTTTAACCCTAATGCACCAAGTGAACGAACAGCTGATTCACGACCAACACCAGGACCTTTTACATATACGTGAACTTCACGCAAACCATAACTGGCTGCTTTCTGAACAGCAGTTTCCGCTACTGACTGAGCTGCAAAAGGTGTGGATTTCTTAGCTCCACGGAAGTTCAAACCACCGGAAGAAGCCCAGGAAATCGCATTTCCCTTTAAGTCTGTTATTGTAACGATAGTATTGTTGAACGTTGCCTGAATATAAACATTACCTTCATAAACGCTCTTTTTCTCTTTACGTTTTTTTACAGTTGCCACTTTCTACCTCTACTTCTTCTTACCTGCAACGGTCTTTTTCTTACCTTTGCGTGTGCGAGAATTTGTACGAGTCCGCTGTCCGCGAACAGGTAAGCCTTTTCTGTGTCTAAGACCCCGGTAACTGCCGATGTCCATCAAGCGTTTAATATTCAGACCAATTTCAGAACGAAGGCGTCCTTCTACTTTGTATTCGCCTTCAATAATCTTTCGAAGTTCTGCAACTTCATCCAATGAAAGATCATTCATCATTCTATCAGGATCGAGCTTTGTTTTTTTACAAATTTCGTTTGCTGATGAACGTCCGATTCCGTAAATATAGGTCAAAGCAACATTAAGATGTTTGTTAGGGAGGTCAACTCCCGCAATTCGAGCCATTTACTTTACTCCTCAGCCCTGACGCTGCTTATGCTTTGGGTTAGTACAAATAATACGGACAATACCGTTTCTCTTGATAACCTTGCATTTGTCGCATATGGGCTTTACGCTGGTTCGTACTTTCATAAAATCCCCCTTGGAATTTGCGTCAAATGATACCAGTTTTTCACGTCGCAATGACAGCACTGGTATCAGTATTTAACACTATTTTCCAAACTTAATCTACAGGTTTCGCCAAAAAACTACAGATTTCTTGACCTTAACTTGCCTTTTTTTACCAATCCATCATGATGATGCATTTTCAAAAGGGCCTCAACCTGACTCATTGTATCCAAATCAACACCGACCAGAATCAACAGTGATGTACCACCCATCAACATTGATATTGACTGTGGGAAACCAAAAAGATTCTGGATTACTGTTGGTAAAACAGCGATTCCGGCAAGATACAAGGAACCAGGGAAAATAAGTCTGTTAAGAACTTTCTGCAGGTGTTCCTCTGTTTTATCAGTTCTTATTCCGGGGATTGAACCACCGTTTTCACGTATCTGTTTTGCAATTTCTGTAGGATTCATAGTAACCTGTGTATAGAAATACGCAAAGAATACAATCAAAAGTACCAATAAAACATTATACCAAATACCGGTTGGTGTTAAAAATGCCGCCAATTTGTTCAGCCAACGTGAATTTGAAGCCAAACCTGTTGCAATCTGTAACGGGAATGTCAGGAATGATGAAGCAAAAATTACCGGAATAACTCCTGACGGATTGATTTTGAACGGTAAGTATGTGCTTTGTCCACCGTACATTCTTCGTCCTACAACACGTTTTGCATAGTGAATCGGGATTTTTCGCTGTCCCTGTTGTTCAAGAACTACAAGTCCTATAATCGCAACAAACATAATGAATACAACAATAACGAATACAATGTTTATATCCTTATTGCGAACCATTCGTCCCAATTCCCATACTGCGGATGGAAGTCTGGCAACAATACCTGCAAAAATAAGCATTGAAATACCGTTTCCAATACCTCTGGCAGTTATCTGCTCTCCCATCCAAACTGTTATCATTGTTCCCGTTGTAACTGTTATCATTACAAGGAATTTGAAAAACACAGGATTGGAAATTACAATTGCATTAGGAATACTGGCTGCATAAACCGTTACAGCCAAAGACTGGAATAAACATACAAATACAGTACCTATTCTTGTCCAGGCATTTACTTTTTTTGTGCCGCCTTCTTCTTCAGCAATTTTTTTCAAACTTGGGAAAATAATCAACGCAAGCTGCAAAATAATCTGTGTAGAAATATATGGCATAACACCAAGCATAAACACAGAGAAATTTGAGAATGCACCACCGGCGAAAAAGTCCATGTAATCAACAAAGGCGTTTCCGCGTGACAGTGAATCAAAATATGCAGTCAATGCCTGAGGGTTAATTCCCGGTACGGTTAAAATACTTCCAAGCCGAAATATTGCAAGCATAATAAAAGTAAAGAAAATCCTTTCACGAAGTTCTTTTACTTTAAACATATTAACTATTGGATTGTTTGCCATTTTTCAACCAGCCCCATTATTTTTCTTCAGTAACAGCTACTTTGCCGCCAGCTTTTTCAATCTTCTCTTTTGCAGAAGCTGAAACTTTATCCACTGAAACAGTAAGCTTTTTTGTTAAATCCCCGTTACCAAGAATTTTTATAAGCACAGTTGCTTTTTTTAACAAGCCCTTGCGAATCAATGACTCTCTATCAACAGTTTCACCGTCAGAGTACTTTGCTTCAATCATATCCAAATTGAAACAAACATATTCTTTTTTAAACAGGTAATTGGAAAAACCACGACGTGCAATACGTCTGTACAAAGGCATCTGACCGCCTTCAAAACCAACGTATACCTTTCCGCCTGAACGGGACTGCTGTCCCTTGTTTCCACGACCAGCCGTTGAACCGCGTCCGGAAGATGAACCGCGACCAACAATCCGCTTTTTCTTGTGAGCACCACAAGGCGGTCTCAGATTGAAATCAGACATTATTTCATCTCCTCAACAGTTACAAGATGAGAAACAGCGGCGATTTTTCCTAACACAGCAGGATTTGCAGCTACTTCAACACTTGAATTAATTTTACGAAGACCGAGACTCTTTACAGTAGCAACTACTGCAGGCTTCTGAGAGATAGCACTTCTAACTAATGTAACCTTGAGCTTTTTTGCTTTTGCTTTTGCCATGATTACCCCCACAGATCCTTAAGAGTTTTGCCTCTATTTTTTGCTACAACCTTTGCATCCATAAGAGATTTAATAGCTTCAAAAGTTGCACGTACAACATTTACAGAAGAATTTGAACCGAGTGACTTAGAAAGAACATCAGTTGCTCCTGCAGCTTCCATTACGGCGCGAACAGGACCGCCGGCAATAATACCGGTACCGGAACAAGCCGGCTTAAGCAAAACGGAAGAACTTTTGTAATCAGCACTTATTTCATGCGGAATTGTTCCGTTTTTCAAAGGAACAGTTACCAAGTTTCTCTTTGCCTTATCAATACTCTTTCTAATAGCTTCTGTAACATCATTAGCCTTTCCGAAACCGAATCCGACCCGACCTTTCTGATCACCTACAACAGTTAAAGCAGAAAAAGAAAATCTACGTCCACCTTTTACAACTTTTGCAGTACGATTCAATTTTACGAGCTTTTCAACAAATTCTTTTTCATCAGACTTATTTTTATCAAAATTTTTCTGGTGTTCCATAGCCTACTCCTAAAATTCAATTCCAGCTTTACGGGTACCGTCAGCAAGAGCTTTTACTACACCATGATACAAATAGCCATTTCTATCAAAAACTATTGTAGTAATCTTTTTCTCTTTTAAGCGTGCTCCCATTGCTTCACCGAGTTTTGTTGCTCCCTCAATATTTGGTTTGAGAGAAGAAAACTCTTTTTCCAATGTGGAAATTGAAGCAAGTGTTCTGCCAGCATCGTCATCTATAACCTGAGCATACAGATTACAGTTACTGCGAGTTACAGTCATACGGGGACGTGCAGCTGTACCGCGAAGGTGCTTACGGATATGAATCTTTCTCTTAAGGCGTTTTCTGTTTTTATCATTAAGCTTCTTAAACATATCGTTTTACCCTTATTTAGCGCCGGACTTACCGACTTTCCTTCTAATTGTTTCAGTTTCGTAACGAATACCTTTGCCTTTATAAGGTTCTGGCTTTCTAAGCTTACGAATTTCAGCCGCAAATTCACCTACCTGCTGTTTATCGATACCTGTAATTGAAATTTTGCCCTGAGCATCAGCCGTAACAGTCAATCCGTCAGGAATTGCAGCTACAAAATCAGTTGAATAACCAAGATTCATAACCAGCATTTTTCCCTGAACTTCAGCACGATAACCAACACCTGTTACAATCAAAGACTTTGTAAAACCGTTTGTAACGCCTGTAATCATATTATTGATCAGGTTGCGGTACAAACCATGAGCGGCTCTTGCATCCTTGGAATCGTCCTTGCGGGTCAATTCAATGGAAGAACCGTTAAGCTTTACAGTTACAAAATCGCCGAAAGACTGCGTAAGTTTGCCTTTTGGACCTTCGACTGTAATAACATTAGCATCAATATTTACTTTTACACCCGCCGGAACAGCAACGGGAAGTTTACCAATTCTAGACATACTTCCTCCTACTACCAGACAGTGCAAATCAATTCGCCGCCAACCAATTTCTCCGCAGCTTTTTTACCGGTGGTAACACCCAGAGAAGTTGAAACGATGACGGTTCCGTATCCGTTATAGATACGGGGCAAATCTTTATAACCAGAATAAACACGGCGACCAGGAGTAGAAATCTTTTTTAATCCATGAATAACGGGTTCGTTGTTATCATCATATTTGAGGAAAACACGAATAAAATTCACTCCATCCTGAGTAACTTTCTTAAAGTTTTTGATATAACCTTCAGTTTTCAGGATTTTTACGATTTCTAACTTAAGTTTAGAAGTAGAAATGTCTACCTTTTCATGACGGGCCATAGCCGCATTTCTTACCTTTGTCAGCATATCTGCTATTGGATCTGAAACGCTCATTTCTTATCTCCTAACTACCAGCTGGACTTTGTGACGCCTGGAATCAGACCTTCACTTGCCAATTTGCGGAAACATACACGACACATCGCATACTTGCGCAAATATCCACGAGGACGACCACATACTCTACAGCGGTTGTATTTTCTTGTGCTGTATTTTGGAGTAGCGTTCGCTTTATTTATTAAACATTTCTTAGCCATGAACTCCCCACCTACTTTCTGAAGGGCATGCCGAATTTGGTAAGAAGAACACGTGCATCATTGTCGTTTTCTGCACTTGTAACAATGCTGACATTCAAACCGGCGATTTTTTCGATTTTATCAAAGTCAATTTCCGGAAAGATTATCTGTTCTGTAATACCAAAAGAATAATTGCCGTGGCCGTCAAAGCCGGTAGCCTTGATTCCGCGGAAATCCTTAACACGGGGCAATGCAACATTGATAAGACGATCCAGGAATTCATACATCCGGGCACCGCGCAACGTTACCATTACACCGACCTCATTGCCCTGACGAAGTTTGAAGTTCGCTATACTTTTTCTTGCCTTTGTTTTTACAGCCTTCTGACCGGTTATAGCCGTTATATCAGTAACTGCGGCATCAAGGAGTTTCTTATTAGCGAGAGCTTCGCCCACACCCATGCTTACTACAATCTTTTTGATTGCAGGAATTTGCATTACGGATTTATAGCCGAGCTCTTTGAAGAGTTCGGGAGCGATTTTGTCTTTATAGACTTTCTTAAGCCGAGGTTCGTAATTACTCATTACAGTGTGTCTCCACATTTACGGCAAACGCGAATTTTCTTGTCGCCGTCGAGCTTATATCCAATTCTTGTAGGTCCGCATTTTTTACATACGATCGCTACGTTAGAAATGTGCAGCGGAGCTTCAATCTCAGCGATACCGCCCTGATCCTGCTGGCTGCGTTTTTTCATTGCTTTCTTTACAAGGTTTGCACCGGAAACAATTACTCTGTCCTTGTCACGAATAACACGAACAACATTTCCACGCTTACCCTTGTCTTTTCCGGCAATAATTTCAACAGTATCGTCCTTGCGGATTTTAAACTTCTTTTCCATAGTTTATCTTCCTTAAAGAACTTCCGGAGCCAATGAAATAATCTTCATGTAATCCATATCACGAAGTTCACGTGCTACCGGTCCAAAAATACGCTTTCCTTTCGGGTTGTTATTTGCATCAATAATAACGCAAGCGTTATCATCAAAACGAATATATGTTCCGTCCGGACGACGATATTCTTTGGAAATCCGTACGATAACAGCTTTTTCAACTGTTCCTTTTTTAATCGTTGAAGTAGGAATTGCATCCTTTACTGCAACAACAATAACATCGCCAATACTTGCATAACGGCGGTGAGAACCACCAATTACTTTAATGCACTGGACAAGTTTTGCGCCGGAGTTATCGGCGACATTCAAATACGACTGCATCTGAATCATAGCTAATTTCCTCCCTGCTTATCTTGCCCGTTCAACTATTTCGGCAAGTCTAAAATACTTATCACGTGAAAGAGGACGACATTCTACAATACGTACTGTATCTCCGATATGTGCATCATTTTTTTCATCATGTGCCTTATACTTCTTGACGCGTGTTACATATTTCTTATAAAGCCTATGCAATTTCTTTGTTGAAACAGAAACAACAATGGTTTTATCCATTTTGTCACTTGTTACTTTACCAACAAATTCACGCCTTACAGGCTTTCGAACTGCTTGTTCTTCCACAGGTCAACTCCTACTTATCCAAGCCGGCTATTTCTTTTTGCCGTATAAAAGTATTCAATGCTGCAATTTCTCTGCGCATTGAACGCTTCTGCATCGGATTATCAACGTGTCCAATCACCATTTGAAAACGGAGATCCATATATTTTCTTTTAAGCTCATTCCGCTGAGCAACCAATTCGGAATAAGACAATTCGCTAAGCTTTTTCTTTGCCATTTCTCATTCCTCCTTATTTTACTTCAGTGCTATAAGCAACTTTTGTTTTGAAAGGTAGTTTGCTTCCTGCAAGATGCATAGCTTCATCCGCGATAGCTTTTTCAACTCCGGCAACTTCAAAAATAATCTGTCCCGGTTTGATAACGGCTACCCAATATTCGGGAGCTCCCTTTCCTTTACCCTGACGTGTTTCAGCCGGTTTCTTGGAATAAGGCTTATCGGGGAAAATACGAATCCAAACCTGACCACGTCTGTTCATACAGCGGTTGAGAGCAACACGGGCTGCTTCAATCTGCCTGTTTGTCAGCCAGAATGGTTCAAGAGCAACCAATGCTACATCACCAAAATCAAGTTCGTTTCCACGAGTTGCATTACCATGTATTCTACCGCGCTGTACCTTTCGGTGCATTACTCTTTTTGGACTAAGTGGCATAAACTAACTCCTTGAAGACTTTTCAGCACGCGGAGCACGTTCTTTCCGCTCAGACTTTTCAGTTTTTTCTGCTTTTTCAGTCTTTTCAGACTTCTCAGCTTTTTCAGCCTTTACAGATGAACTTTTTTCAGTCCGTTCGCGACGTTTTTTGACAAGCTGATTAGCATCATCATTCAGGTCGCGGCCGTAATTCATTCCGTTGAAAATCCATACCTTTACACCAATTTTACCGAATGTGGTAAGGGCTTCAGCGAAACCATAATCAATATCAGCACGAAGAGTGTGAAGCGGTACACGACCGTCTTTATGTTCTTCGGTTCTCGACATTTCAGCACCACCAAGACGTCCGCTCAGACGGATTTTTATTCCCTGAGCTCCGGCTTTCATAGCACTGGAAGAAGCTTGTCTGAAGCACTTGCGGAATGAACCGCGTGCAACAAGCTGTTTTGCAATATTCTGTGCAACCAGAGAAGCGTTTGTTTCAGCTCTTTTGATTTCTTTAATCTTAATCTGAACTTTTTTAGAAACGCTCTTCTGAATTTCAGCTCCAATAGCTTCTATTGTTGCACCTTTTACACCAATAATTACACCAGGACGGGCTGTATGAATAACAATTGTTACACGCTGAGGATGACGAACAATTTCAACTTCGGCAATATCAGCATTTTTGCATTCAGGTAATGCAGCAATCAGTTTTCTGATTTTCAGATCTTCATGCAGAGAATCTGCATATTCACGAGGATCCGCATACCAGCGAGACTGCCAGGTTTTATTGATTCCAAGCCGCAATCCGATTGGGTTTACTTTCTGTCCCACGTTATTCCCCCGCCTTTTCAGCAACTTCTACTGTAATATGGCACATGCGTCTTAAAAGCATGTCAGCGCGGCCCCTTGCACGGAACCAGACTCTTTTAAGACGAGGTCCTTCGTCAATGCGAATTTCCTTTACATACAACATATCTTCATCAAGTTTTTTATTAGCATAAAGGGCATTTGATACAGCAGACTTTAATGTTCCGCGTATCAACTGAGCACCTTTCTGTGGCATATTCTCAAGAATCGCCATAGCCTCTGAACAGGTCTTCCGTTTAATTACATTTGCTACAGGACGAACCTTTGTAGGTGATGCAATAAGGAATTTTGTAGTGGCTACATATTTGCGTTTTTCAGCCATCATATCCACCTATTTTCCTGCCTTATTATCAGAACCGGCATGGCCCCTGAAGATGCGTGTAGGTGAAAACTCGCCAAGTTTGTGACCAACGAGGTTTTCCGTAACATACACAGGTACCCAGGATTTGCCGTTATACACAGAAATTGTATTACCTACCATTTCAGGTATAATAGTTGAGCAACGGGAATATGTTTTAATCATTTTTCTGTCGCTCGACTTGTTCATTTCAATAACCTTTTTATAAAGGCTCTTTTCAATAAAAGGACCTTTTTTAACTGATCTTGACACGGTTATCTCCTACACAACTACTTTTTGCGTCTCGTGACAATAAAATTGTCAGAAACCTTCCGCTTTTTGCGGGTCTTGTATCCACGACAAGGCTGTCCCCAAGGTGTAACAGGGTTACGACCTTTTCCGGCGCCTTCACCACCACCAAGCGGATGATCTACAGGGTTCATCGCCATACCGCGAACAGTAGGACGAATTCCTCTCCATCTTGCACGACCGGCTTTTCCAAGACTGGTGTTCATGTGGTCTTCATTACCAACAACACCTACAGTTGCGTAGCACTTTTTGTGCACACGGCGAAGTTCGCTTGAAGGAAGACGAATAACAACATATTCACCTTCTTTAGCCGCGACAAGCGCACTTGCACCGGCTGAACGAACAAGCTGTCCGCCACGTCCCAGTGTCAGCTCAATATTGTGAACAGTAAAACCAACCGGAATTGCTTCTAACGGCAAAGCATTACCGATTTCCGGAGTTGCATTTTCACCGGAAAGAATTTTCTGTCCTACCTGCAAACCTTTCGGTGCAATAATATAACGTTTATCACCGTCAGCATAAAAAATCAGAGCGATATTAGCACTTCTGTTAGGATCGTACTCAATAGAACGTACTGTTCCAGGAATACCATGCTTATCGCGCTTAAAATCTATGTCGCGGTATCTGCGTTTGTGTCCGCCGCCCTGATGACGTACGGAAATACGTCCATGAGCTCCGCGTCCACCATTTGATTTAGAACCATGGGTCAGCCCTTTTTCTGGTCTGTCCGTGGTTATTTCATCTCTGCGAAGATCGATACGTGTTCGAGTTCCCGCAGTTATCGGTTTATATACTTTTAGAGCCATACAGGTTCCCCTTACTTTGCGGTCGAGGTTAAACGCCCTCGAACACCTTTATTGATTCGCCAGGCGCAAGCTTGACGATTGCCTTCTTCCAACTGGAAGTTCTGCCGGCTCTATAACGAACCCGCTTCATCTTTCCATTTACATTAACTGTTGTACAGTCAACAACTTTTACGTTAAAAAGTCTGCGAACTGCTTCCTTGATTTCGATTTTGCTTGCATCAGGATGTACTTTAAATACATACTTTCCTTCTTCGCGAAGCAAAGTTGCTTTCTCAGACAAAACAGGTTCAATGAGGATATCTTCGTAATTCATTATTCAGCCCCCTCTCCTGCCTTATAAAAATCCGCAAGATTTTTAGCCGCTGTTTCAAGCATCAACACTTTCTTTCCATAAAACAGATCGTGTGCACGAAGTCTGTTGTACGAGAGGAAAGACAGTGTAGGAATATTGCGTCCTGCCAGTTTGAGTTTTGCATCGTCGTCTTTAAGAATCATAACAGTTCTTTCATCTTTAACGAAGTTCTTCAAAATATTAGCAAGATCTTTTGTTTTTCCGCTTTCAACTGTGAAATCTTCAACTATTGTCAATGTATCAGTCTGTGCTTTCAGACTTAAAATTGACTTCATTGCCAGGCGTTTTACTTTTTTAGGTAAATTATAACTAAAATCTCTTGGTTTTGGTCCAAAAATAACACCGCCGCCTCTCAAGAGAGGTGATTTTTTATCACCACGACGTGCATTACCTGTACCCTTCTGCTTATACGGTTTTGCATTGCTGCCGTGAACCTCTGAGCGATCCTTTGTACAAGCAGTACCAACACGTTTGTTGGCTAATTCATTATTGATGGCATAGTAGATAACATCTTCATTAACCGGAAGACCGAATACAGCGTCATCAAGTGAAATTGTTCTCAATTCCTTACCATCGACTGAATAGACTTTCTTTTCCATTGTCTTCTCCTGCCGCTACAGTTCTTTCTTAACTGCTGACTTGATGATCAACGCACAGTCTTTATTCCCGGGAACAGACCCGCGAACCATCACAACTTTCAATTCAGGATCGATTTTTACAATTCTAAGGTTTTGAACTGTAACACGTTCCCGTCCCATTCGGCCAGGCATTTTTATGTTTTTAAAACATCTACCCGGAGACGTACACTGTCCTGTTCCACCTGGTTCGCGATGAAATTTAGAACCGTGTGTAGAACGTCCACCATGGAATCCCCAGCGCTTCATTACACCCTGGAAACCCTTACCTTTTGAAGTTGCTGTTACATCGAGGTATCTTGTTGATTCAAAAAGCTCAACACCAACTTCATCACCCACTTTCACCTCTCCGTCAAAATCACGGAATTCTTTAAGGTGCTGTACAGGGGCTACATTTTCAGGAAACTGTCCTGCATAAGGTTTTGTTACAGTAGATTTCTTCTTTTCATCAACGCCAAGAACAACTGCATCATACCCGAAAGTTTCCTTGTCCTTAAGTGCTACAACTTTGTTAGGCTCAACGCGGATCACAGTAACAGGTGTCAAGTTACCGTCTTCGTCAAAAACCTGAGTCATACCCACTTTTTTTGCTATCAGACCTTTCAT
>DBWK01000116.1:18882-20159 GCA_002308875.1 Treponema sp. UBA1240 | reverse complement strand
GCCGCCATTCCCTGATCCTGGGAACCGTACTCTTTTTTTTAATAAAAAACGGTACGTTAAAAAACGTACTCGTAATTATTGTTTAATTTCTACATCCACGCCTGCAGGCAATTCCAACTTCATCAGCGAATCCATAACATCTGCTGATGGCTCGATAATATCGATCAGGCGTTTATGCGTCCTCATCTCAAACTGTTCACGTGACTTTTTATTAACATGAGGAGAACGTAAAACCGTCACCTTATTAATTCTTGTAGGTAGCGGAATAGGTCCTGAAACCTTTACTCCAGCTTTCTGAACAGTCTGTACAATAGCTTTTGCACTCTGATCAATCAGCTCAACATCAAAAGCACGAAGTCTGACACGAATTTTTTCGGTCGCCATGTTTCCTCCATGAGCAAAGTCGGATTTGCAAGCAAATCCGACTTTTACCCAATCTTAATTACTCTATAATCTCAGTTACCTGACCGGAAGCGATAGTACGTCCACCCTCACGGATAGGGAACTTCAAACCTTTGTCCATAGCAACAGGGTGAATAAGTTCACCGATAACTTTTGTGTTGTCACCAGGTTTAATCATATCAACACCTTCTGGCAGTGTGATTGTACCTGTGATGTCTGTTGTTCTGAAATAGAACTGAGGACGATAACCTGTAAAGAATGGTGAGTGACGTCCACCTTCTTCCTTTGAAAGAACATAAATCTGTCCTTCAAATTTTGTATGAGGATGAATTGAACCCGGCTTTGCAAGAACCTGTCCGCGTTCAACTTCTTTCTTGTCAATACCACGAAGAAGAAGACCAACGTTNNTTATCACCAGCCATACCCTGATCCAAGAGTTTATTGAACATTTCAATACCTGTTACAACAGTCTTCTGAGTAGGTTTGATACCAACGATTTCAACTTCATCGTTCATATTAATTACACCGCGTTCGATACGTCCTGTTACTACAGTACCACGACCGGAGATTGTGAAAATATCTTCGATAGGCATAAGGAACGGAAGATCCTGATCACGAACAGGGTCGTCAAAATATTCGTCCATTGTCTTGAGAAGTTCTTCGATACAAGCTGTATCTTCTGCTGTTGCACCATCAGCAAGAGCTTTAAATGCAGAACCTTTTACGATAGGAGTATCGCGTGGGAATCCGTATGATTCAAGAACATCACGAACTTCTTCTTCAACCAGTTCAAGAAGATCAGGATCGTCGAGAAGGTCGATTTTGTTCAAGAAAACAATCATCTTAGGAACGCCTACCTGACGAGCGAGCAGGAT
>DBWK01000116.1:0-18821 GCA_002308875.1 Treponema sp. UBA1240 | reverse complement strand
TGAGCAGCACCGGTAATCATGTTTTTGATATAGTCAGCATGTCCGGGGCAGTCGATGTGTGCATAGTGTCTTTTATCTGACTGATATTCAAGGTGGCGGGTATTGATTGTAATACCGCGGGCTTTCTCTTCTGGAGCATTGTCGATTTCATCATACTTCAGAACTTTGTCACCATACTTTTTAGCACAGTATGCTGTAATTGCCGCTGAAAGTGTTGTCTTACCATGGTCAACGTGACCGATAGTACCAACGTTCATATGCGGTTTTGTTCTTTCGAACTTTTCCTTTGCCATTTGATCCTCCTTAACAGATTAAAGGCAACTGTTTGTTAAATTAGTGTGACGTTAAAAAACAACACACATATACCACTAAAAGTTTGATTTTGTAAAAAGGTGAGACCCTTCCAAATACGGAAGATTTTGCATTGCAGTCCATATTTTCGGACTGTTTCGCCCGGAACCACCTATCACCATCAAACTTTCCGCTTAATGATTGGTTTGGCATCCAAGAGCCCGGCACACATAAAATGTGAAACTTGAACCCGTGATGACAAACTTTGCAGTAACTACTGACAGCAGATTACTTTTTCATCACAGGCGGCACAGCCTGATTTTTTTTAATCTTTACGACTGCACCATGCGTTAACACGCTTGACTCTCAAAGAACCTGAGTTAATAAACATTACTGTAAATACTCGGAACTAAACTTATAACAAATATTAAAAAATTATGCAAGTATTCTTACATTTTTTATATCATTTTTCAAAACAACTGTGAATACGCCTCCATACAGCTGTCTAATTCGTCAAAACTATCAGCCACAATGCTTGCAGCGAAATACAGTGCAATAGCGGATTCCGTGGTTAATCCACCCATCGGAACAGCGCCTTCACGCCACATTCTGCGGCTTGTACTGTAATCCGAAAAATTCAGGAGACTTTGTTGCTGCGATGTACAGAAAAACTTACAGCCTTTTTTTCTACCTTTTATCAACAGCGGTTTGAGAGAATAATCACTTGATCTCATACTACCGGTTCCCGTTTCATAAAGCTCCAGAAATATGTAGCGTACCCCTTCATCAACAAGTCGCAGATATATTTCCGAGCGAAGCCCCGGATAAACCTTGCACACAAGCATTTTGTTGGCAGCATCTTTCAGTATTTGCTTTAGAACATACATATCCGCTTCTGCCAGAACGTTTCCTTGTTTTGCAAACGGACCGGAAGTACAGGTATACACAGGCTTTTTCATATTCCAATTGGTGAATCCGTCCGGCGAGGGTTTTTCAAATTTCAGATTCAACGGCGAAAGTAGTTTGCCATTAAACGCAACGTAAACGCCGTTTTTTTTGTTACAAGCAGTTTTTACCGCAAAATTCAAATTAAGTTCTGCCTCGTCCGATGAATCCGGTACAGCGGAAGATGCTGTAATAACAACAGGAACGCCACAATCCGAAAACAACCAGAATAAAAGCGGCGCAGTATAAGCAAGAGTGTCTGTTCCGTGCGCCACAACAATTCCATTAGCTGTACCGGTAGCAATTCTTGCCGCAACTTCAGCAATAAGCGCTGCCCAGTCAGAAGGTTCAATCTCTTCACTCAAAAGTTTACCGACCGGGACGACCTGATAATGAACAGACTTGTCAGTATCAGCAAGCAGAGAACGCAAAACCTGAGAATCCGCCGCGGAAACCTCACCATTCTGCCGTCTGTCAGCACAAATCGCACCGCCCATTGAAAGCACATAAACAATACTGATATTCAATTCTTTCTTTAAAAGCTGTTTTACAACCTGCGGTGATGCAAGTCCGTTTGTCTTTTTCATTACAAGGCCGGTCAAAAACTCCAACGGAGCCATTTCGCCCATACGAAGTTTTTCCGATTCAACAGGATTTGTTTCAACAACGCTCTTCACAATAGGATACAATATTTCCGTATCAGTAATCTTCCGCCAGTTATTCCGCTTAATAAGGTCAACAGGATTTTCGCCGGTTTCGATAACCGCCTGCAGGAGCTGTTTGGCAATGCTGCTGTGGATTTCTCCCGATAAAAGCAAATTCATTATCGTAGAAAAATATTCCGGCGTAAGCAAACTATGTCCAATACTTTTTCCGTTTCTGCGTAAAAGTTTTATCAATTCGGACGAAATCCAGTGTGCCGCAGTCATCGGTTCAGCACCGGCATTTACGGATGCTTCAAAAAAGTCCGCTCGTGCCTTTTCATCACAAATAAGTTCCGCACGTTCCCGCGCAAGTCCGTATTCACGGCAGAATCTTTTCCGCCGTTCTTCCGGTTGTTCAAGCTCAATGATTGCATCGTGTTCCGAAGACAAAAAAGGTGAAAAATCAAATACGGTAAGCGGACAAAGCGGCTCAAACTGATGCATATCAGCATTTCGAGGCTGGTAAAATTCTGTCAAATTCTGCCGCTCATTCCATAGACGGCTTTCTGATTCAATTTCTCCACCGGACGAAAGTATCTGTTCCTGCCGGTCAATCTCGGAATTTATAGCTTTTCTTACAAAGTTGAAAGAATTAAGATTCCGCAGCTTCACATAATAGCCTGGTAAATCAGGATAGCGTGAAAGTGCAACATAAGCATTGCAACGTATCAGAGCATCAACGGGCTCAGCTTCTGACATATGCATATACTGAAGCATACGGCGCAATTCATTCAGAAACAGCTCTGCTTCTTCACCCAGTTCAAAATCGGGAGCGGTTTTTATACGCAAACTCGGGCACCCACCCCATGTGTAATCCATGCGCGGATTCCCCGACGAACGCGTAAGTCGGCCAGCATCTTCTTCCAGTCTTATTTCATCTATGATAATCTTCTTTTTGCGGTGATGAAATTCTATTTCCATAAATCCCTTTTCTCCCAGCTTCACTGACAAACCGGAAAACGAACAGTTTTCGGGCACAGACGGTTTACTCACAAGCTTTTCAAAAATGCTTTCTTTCAAAAACTGAACATTCAACGACTGCGCAAAAACAACAGCTTTTTTAACCGCACTGGAAATCAATTCAGGTTTATTACCGGAGATAAAAGTCTGCTTTTCCTTTGAAATAAGAATCCGTACTTCAAGAAACACATGCGACTGAAACATAAAAACTCCCGATACAAAAAATCTCAAATTTTACTAATTTTAAAAAAAATAATATAACTTTTTTATTTTTTGTGATATACTAAAAAGACACCCATAAAAAAAGTTGGCGAAACAATGAAGGAGCCTTTGTGAACAAGCGAGATTTTCCAAAAATCCATTTTTATGACCAGGATTTTGTAGACATATATGACAAAACCTGGTCATGGCTGCAGGATTACTGGCTGGATCCAAAAACAAACGAACAGTCTGTTGACGGTTATTTTTTATATCCTCAAAACGATGAACTGATAATAAGTCAGTTTGAATCAATCGTTTCTTCATTTTTTCTCGTGTATTCAAACAGAAACTTTCCGGCGAACCAAAACCTTGATTATTTTTACAGCAAGCAGGAAGAAAACGGCGCAATCCGCTGGAAATACGATATAAAAACAGGCAATCCCATTATCTCCAAAGACAATCCAGAGGGAATCGGGCTGCCACTTTTTGCCTGGGCGGAATACAACCTATACCACAAATCCGCGAATAAAAAACGCGTTAAGGAAATAATGCCTGTTCTTCAAAAGTATATGTCCTGGATTGAAGAACACTTTAAATGTGAAAACGGACTTTATTCAACACCACCCGCTTCTTCCGGAATGATGAATTCTCCGCGTGAAAACGCAAAATATCTTGTTGATTTTAACAGCTGTCTTGCAATCAGCGCCCTGTATATGTCCGCACTC
The DNA here is from genome assembly GCA_002308875.1 of Treponema sp. UBA1240. Lineage (GTDB taxonomy): Bacteria > Spirochaetota > Spirochaetia > Treponematales > Treponemataceae > UBA1240. The sequence continues at coordinate 14,995 of DBWK01000116.1, read as the reverse complement.
GGCGACATTCTGAATGACAAGGATTTGAGTTTTATATACAAGCGTATGTATTTTTCACTCAAAACCCGAATCAATTCCAAAATGTGGAATCCCGAAACAGGTTTTTACTACGATTTGGACGAAAGCGAAAACCGACTTTCATGCAAGACTATTGCAGGATTCTGGCCTATGCTCGCGGAAATTCCGAACGAGGATAAAGCCGATTCTCTAGCGGAACATCTTACAAATCCCAACTCATTCGGAACCGATCATCCGTTCCCTACTCTTTCCGCCGATGACCCGCACTTTAGCGAAGACGGAGAATGTTACTGCGGAAGTGTTTTTCCACCATTCACCTTTATGGTTATAAAAGGACTGGAAAAATACCAGAAATGGGATTTAGCACGCGAAAGTTCAATCCGACATCTGTATCATATTTTGGACGCTCTTTTTCCCGACGGTGGTCAGGCGAAAGGCGACCTTTGGGAAGCATACCTGCCGACAAAATCAGGCGTAGCAAAATATTCCGCTGATGAAGCGTTCCCTCGAAAACGCTATCTCCAGTATGCGGGCTTGTCTACCATCGCACTCATGATTGAAAACGTAATAGGTTTATCAATCAGCCTACCAAGAAAAACCGTAGACTGGATAATCCCGAATTTGGAAATTATGGGAATTGAAAACCTCTCGCTCAAGCGAAATCTTATAACAATTCTTTCAAACAAGAGTTCCAGAGGATGGGAAATCCACATGGAAAGCGAAAAACTGTATTATTTTACAATAAATATTTTGGGACAAAAAAAGAAAACACTTCCGATTCCGTCCGGAAAGTGTTCCATGCTGATTGACAAACTATGACAACACTGGAAGCAGTTATAGAAATCGGCTCTACGGGAATACGTCTCAGCATTGCTGACGTGCAGGATAGCGGAAGCTGGACTTTTATTGACCATGCCGAGCTACCGATTGCGCTCGGTTGGGATGTTTTTACAACTGGTCTTGTTTCAAGAGAAACTCTCCTGCAGTGTCTCCAAATTCTTTCAAGGTTTAAGGAACAAACTAATACATACGAAATTCCATCTGAGCATATAACAGTAATCGCGACAAGCGCACTGCGCGAGGCGGCAAACCGCGATACTGTTCTTGATCGTATTCTGATTAAAACAGGACTCGCCGTAAAAATCATTGACGGACTGGAAGAAAACCGTCTTATGTACATCGCAATAATGCACGGCTTGAAAGAGCAGACGCAGCGCTTTAAAACCCAAAATTCCGTTATAATTGATGTAGGTGGCGGCTCAACGGAACTTATGCTTTTTAACAAAGGCGAAATGGTTGCTGTTCACAGTCTGCGACTCGGTACAATCATAATAGAGCAGCACATAAAATCTATGATGGGTTCGGATAAAGATATCAGACGATTTCTTGAAGAATACATCAATAATATGGGCGTCAATCTGAACAAGGAACTTGCGCTGTCAGAAATAAATCAGGTAATAGCATTCGGACCGGAAGCCCGCCTTGCCGCGCAAACCGTCGGCAAACAGATTTCAGACAACTGCTGGACAATCAACAGAAAAAAATTCGCTACTTTTGTTGAAACCATTCAAAAATACACGGAAGAAGAAAAAATCGCCAGATTTAAAATCTCATACGCAGAAGCACAGGCGTTGAACATAAACCTGCTCACGTACAAACTTTTTGTCAACCAAACAGGAGCAGAAGAAATACTCGTCTTAAAGTCATCTCTGCACGAGGGAATAATCATAAGCAAATATTCCGCACCGAATACGGACCTTCAGGAAAACTTTTTCAGCCAGGTTGTCGCTTCCGCTCTAAACCTGTGCCGCAAATACAGCGTTGACGAAGCCCATGCAACTTACGTCCACAATCTTGCATTAAAACTATACGACGCAATGAAGGAAGAACTCGGCTTTACCGGCAGAGAACGTCTTCTGTTGGAAGTAGCGGCTCTTCTGCACGATGTTGGTTCTTTTATCCGCGCCGGGAATCATGAGCTGCACAGTTTGTATATCATAGCGAATTCTGAAATTTTTGGACTCTCAAAGGAAGAGATGACAATCGTTTCGCACGTGGCCCGATACCACAAGGGCGCGCCACCAACCGCAGCCGATCCCAAATTTCATGCGCTGTCTCCAAAAGACCGTATTACGGTACAAAAGCTTGCCGCAATAGTCCGTATTGCCGATGCCTTTGACCGCGGACACAAGCAAAAAATAAAGAACCTTAAAATACAGTTCCAAAATGAAAATATGTATCTGACAACAAAAGATATTCACGACACAACGCTTGAACGGAATGCGCTTGCGGAAAAAGCAGATTTGTTCCAGAATATTTTCGGGTACAAGGTTATTCTGAACTGATTTTTGTTTGGAGATATTCTTTATGGATAAAAAATATCTTTTTTTTAACAGAGAATTATCATGGATAGAATTCAATGCACGGGTTCTTTCCGAAGCAGAAAACAACGATGTTCCGCTTTTTGAAAAGCTCCGTTTTTTGTCCATTGTAACTTCAAATTTTGACGATTTTTTTATGGTTCGCGTTGCCACCATAATGCGCCAGCAGCTAAAGCAACCTTCACAAACAGATATTTGCGGCTACACATCTAAAGAGCAGCTGGACAAAATATCTACCAGAGTCCACGAACTAGTATATTTGCAGTACAAATGCCTGCACGAACGCGTTCTACCGGAACTCACAAAGGCAGGAATCGAATACGTTCCTTCTACAAAACTATCACAAGCACAGAAAAACTACGTCGAATCTTTTTTTCTAAACGAAGTATTTCCGCTTTTAACACCGATGAAAGCCGACCCCGACAATTTTCCGCATTTAACAAATCTGCGTCTGCACGCGGCCTTCCTTTTAAAACCGATTGTAGATAAAGGAACTACGCTGTTTTCTGGACAAATCGAAGAAAACCCGTGCGCAATCGTGCAAATTCCAACGGCAATACAGCGAATAATTTGGCTGCCTTCAACTGACAACAAAAAATACTTTACATTGCTTGAGGATATAATTCTTGAATTCGGTACCCTGCTTTTTCAGGGTTACTCCGTAAAAGAAACACTGATTTTTCAGATAACAAGAGATGCAGATTCTTCCGTTGATGAAGACCGTGATAACGATTTTATTCAGGCAATGGAAGAAGTAATAGAAAAGCGCAAATCCTCATTTCCCGTTAGAATGTGCTGCAACAATACAAGTTCTTTTATACGCAGCTTTTTGATGAAAAACCTTTCACTGCAAAACGACAACGTATATGAAACATCAGGATTTGTGGATTTGACGGTTCTTAACGAACTATACAGCCTGAATGAGTATCAGGAATACAAATACAAGCCTTGGAAGCATTTTAAACCGCAGGAACTGGCTGAAACAACGCCATGGGATATTCTAAAGCAAAAGGATATTCTTCTTCATGTGCCGTATGAATCCTACGAACCGGTAGAGTCTTTTCTTTCACAGGCAACCGAAGATCCTGCCGTTCTTGCGATAAAAATCACCTTGTACCGGACAAGCGGTCATTCGCCCATTATAAAATCGCTGGAACGCGCCGCCAAAAAAGGAAAACACGTAACTGCTTTTGTTGAGCTTAAAGCACGATTTGACGAGCAACAAAACATTTCATGGGCATCACGTCTGGAACATGCGGGCGTTATTGTAATTCACGGCATAGCAAACCTTAAGGTTCACGCAAAACTTATGCTTATAATAAGAAAAGAAAGTGACGGAATTCATCGTTATGTTCATTTTTCAACAGGAAATTACAATGACGAAACAGCAAAATTTTATTCTGACCTTTCCGTTTTTACAAGCAAAAATGAGATTGCAAACGACGCAACCCTGTTTTTCAATATGGTTACGGGCTATTCGTCAATTCTCACAATGAAAAAACTTGCAATGTCACCCGTCAACTTAAAGTCCAAGCTTATTTCAATGATTGACCGCGAAGCACAGCTTTCCACACCGGATAATCCCGGTCTTATTATGGCTAAGATGAATAGTCTCGGACATGAAGAAGTTATTAGAGCTTTGTACCGTGCAAACACAAAAGGCGTTCACATACTCTTGAACGTAAGAGGGATATGTATGCTTGTTCCTGGAGTAAGCGGGCAAAGCGAAAACATCACTGTTGTAAGTATTATTGACCGCTATCTTGAACACAGCCGCATTTTTTATTTTCAGAATGCGGGTGATGAAGAGCTGTATCTTTCAAGCGCCGACTGGATGCCACGCAATCTTGATAAACGGGTTGAACTCATGTTCCCCGTTACTCAGAAAGATATTGTCGCCCACTTAAAGAACATGCTTTCAACGTACTTTGCTGATAATGTAAAAGCTCACAAGCTCACGTGCAGCGGCAGCTGGGTTCGTAAAAAGGCTGAACCCAAAAAGGAACTTATTCGTGCGCAGGAAGTTTTTTACAACGAGTACAAGAGCCTTTTTGATTCGCACAAAAACGAAAACCCAAAAGAATTCACAGTAAGAAGAAGCCATTAAAACGAGGCTTCTCTGGCAAGTCTTTTTTTTTACTCAAAAAAAAGCCCGCTGTATGCACAGCGGGTTTTATTATATCACCGGAGCAATTACTTACGGATTAACTGTAGTCTCGTATACTACTGTCAATTTACCGTTTTCTTTTACAATTTTAACCATAACGGCTGATTTTACAGGGTTATGTTTTTTGTCGAACGTAAGGTTTCCTGTTACATAAGCACCATTTGTTGCTTCAAGAGCTTTTTTAACAGCAGTTGAATCTGTTGTTGTTTTTGCACTCTGCATAGCATCCTTGAGAAGATACATACAATCATAACCGAGAGCTGCAAAAGAAACAGGAGTATCTTTGTAATCTGCTTTATATGCGTTTACAAACTTAACAACAGCTTTGTCTGTTGAGTCTGCTGCATAGTGGTTTGAGAAATAACCGTTAAGAACTTCGTCACCTGCGTTGTCAATAATTCCGTCCCAACCGTCAGCACCAACAATAGGAGTATTGATACCTGAGGCACGGAGCTGTTTTGCGATAAGAGCAACTGTTGCATAGTAATCAGGAAGATAAACTACATCAGGATTTGCGTTCTTGATTTTTGTAAGCTGTGCGTTAAAGTCTTTGTCACCTGTTGCATAGGATTCTGCAGAAACAACCTTACCGCCATTCTTTTCAAATTCAATCTTGAAATTTTCGTACAAACCAACTGAATAGTCGTTGTTTACGTCATAGAGAACAGCTGCTTTTTTTGCCTTAAGGTTCTGAGAAGCAAATTTACCACCTACAGTTCCCTGGAATGGGTCAATAAAGCATGCGCGGAAAATAAAATCACCGGCATCTGTAATATCAGCTGCTGTAGCAGCAGGTGCAATCTGAACAACTTTTCCAGCCTGTGCAAGGTCTGTGATTGCTTTTGTACAACCGGATGTCAGTGAACCGATAACAAATTTTACACCATCTTTTGTAGTAAGCTTTTTGTAAGCATTAACTGTTTTTTCAGGATTTCCTTCATCGTCTTCAGAAATAAGAACAACTTTTTTTCCGTTAATACCACCTGCTGCATTGATTTCTTTAATTGCAAGTTCAACACCGTTGCGGCATCCGATACCATAAACAGCTACACCACCGGAAAGAGGAAAGATACCTCCGATTTTTACAACATCACCATCATCTTTTCCACCACCGGCAAATACCATTCCGGCACACAATACAACAAAAAAAACTAATGATAAGATTTTTTTCATTTTTTCGTCCTTATAAATTAAAATCTACAGGATATTTTGATATCCATCATGCATAATAAAGGGGTTTTTTAATTATGTCTATAGTATATTTGCAGTTTTTTTAAAATTATTAAAGATTTTTCAGACTAACTATTCTTTCAGCTTTAAAAATCTTATACAAAGCATAACAAAAATGCACAGATAAACAGCCGCCAGAACATACATTGCACTGATTCCAATTGAAGCAGAAAGAACGTAAAGCATCATAGTCTGAATAAATTTGCACACTTCAAGTATGAAATAATACAGAACGGAAAATACCGGAACAAACAAAAGCCACCAGAAATGAACCATCTGCTGTGCAGAAAGTCTGTATTTCCAAGCCACAATCGCTGAAATCATAGCTATAACAAGAAACAGGAACGGCAGACACAGCCTGTTACAAAGCGCATCAACAAAATTCTGCTTTGAAAAGCCGTATTTTTCAGCTTTACCGGTAAACGCCACAAGCGAATTCAACGGCATATTGTCAGGACCAGCCGCGGTATCTATAATCTGAAGCAAGTCTTTGTACGGCAACGGAAAAACAATGGAAGAAAAGTCCAGTTCAGCACCGTCTAGATTATTTACCGGAGTAACTGCAATAGTCCGGTTATCTCTGTCAACAGCCTTTATGATAACAAACGGAACGGTCTTTACTTTTTCATTCTGAACCGGGAACTGATGTTTAATCTCAAGATATTCAGCTTTCTGCTCGGTTACTTTTGCATAGGGAACATAATAATTTTGTTTTGTTCTACCGTCTGCACCATAAACATATATATGCATTCCGCGCATATACTGAACAACACGACCGGCATTTTCCAGTGCAGAAATTCCCTTTATACCGATAACCCACAACTCGTTGTCATAAGTTTTGATTGAAAAATAAACATCGTTCGCAAATTCAAACGGTTTAAGGTCAACCGTTTCATCTATAAAGAAAAACTGTTTTTCAAGGTTTTCACGCGAAAGGTTCATATAACGCTTAATATCGGGATCGTCCCCGACCTCGTTGTGAAGCACGCGGAAAATATAATAAGCCGTAATAAAATCTCCGCTGATAAAAGCGTCATAGCCGTTCCGCTTCCGGCGGTAAATATCTTCCGACACCTTTGAAACTGACGCGTCAAACGCCTGCAACTCATTCCAAGACTCTGACGCTATTCTTTTTGCATCTTCAAGGTTAGCATTCATAAGGTTATAGGACTGCAAGGCAAGCGTTGAATAATAATGTGCATCAAAATACGATTTTTCTGCAAAAGCTTTTTTTGCCATTTCAATTAATTCAGGAATCTTAACGTCCTCAACAGCAAAAACACTTTTGTTCTCATTTTTATCCGATTTTTTTACGACTGTATCCGACTCTCTTGTCTTTTTTTCAACATCGGCAACAATAGCTTTTGCTTCCAGAGAATTGGGAAGAATACGCAAAACCTGATTGGCATACAAGTTAGCGCTTATAAAATCACCGGAAGAAAGCGACTTTTGTACAAGTTTTGTAAACTCTTTGTAGTTTCTTGAAGAATTCGTCACAGACTGTCGTGAATTTTCCAAAACAGGAAATGCAAGCTCAAACGCAAGCATAAGTACTACAAGGGAAACAAGAACAAGCACAAAGACCCTTTTGAGCAAATCTGTCATAACAACAGTTTGTTTTGTATACGATTCTTTTTCATCCTGAAATCTGGCAAAATTCCATGAATATGAAACTAAAATTGCCGTAAGAAACAAAACCGGCAGAATCTTTAAAAAGTTTTCCAGTATCAATATAAGGCGGTAGCGTCCTGTAAACTGCGAAAGCAAATCTTCAGGAATTGGGAGTTGCATAGTATAAACGAACACAGCGATAAATGCCATTATAAAATAAACAGCGGCAAACAAACCTATTTTAAAATTTATTGATTTCATATTTCTGTCCCAGCATACTTCTTACGATGAAAAATATACGAAAACAATCCTCCCAAAGAGAACACAATCAAAAGCAGCAGGTTCAAAGCTGCGGACATTGTGACTGGAGATGCCGCAACAGCTCCGAGTTTTTCGGACAGGAATGTTCTAACATTGTCAAAAAATGACGGTGTCATCAAAAAATAATTCAAACCGCAGACAACTACAAAGCTCATCCATATGAACAAGCTGTCCAACAGCTTCCATGAAGTAAAAAACAAAACTCCCCACAGAGAGAACAAACCAACAGCAACAAGCGCAAAAGCAAGATATGAGCCCCAGCCGCCGTTCCATGATTTTCGAGCGCAGGCAATAAAATTCTGAATTATTTTTTGAAGAACAGAAACAAATCCGGGAACAGAAAGACTTTCCGCAAATACAGCCTGCTGGGATTCCGTCGAATCTGCTACGGAAAGTGTCTTGTTTTTGTATGGTTCAAAGAATTTGCGCTCATCATAGTTCACTTTTCTTAATCCCGAGCCAAGGCCTGATGTTATATGAGTAAAATAATACACATCGCTGTTTATATTTACAAAAGTCTTTTCTTTGAATCTTGAAACGTCTTTCTGTTGAACAATCCGTCCGTCACCGACTGCCAGTTTAGTTTGCGCAATGAACGAAAGTGGGATTATTCCACCAAATGAGGCAAGAACAATAAAAACTATTACCAGAGCAGAACCCCAGAAAAAATTCTTTGTCGCCGCACACTTCAAAAAAACACCGCAAATACTTACCAATACTGAAACCGGCATAACCACAAAGCAGAATCCTATGCATTCCGAAAAAGAAAAATAAAATCCCTCGTTGCCGAACGCCGTATAAACACAATTCTTGTATATTACAAAAATCAGGAGAAACAAAAATGTTGAAAAAATCAGATATAAAAGAAAATCCAACAATAAAACAAAAGCTTTTTTCACGCTTACAGCATATCACATAGAATAATCAGATGTCAAACTCGATTTTACTGTAAGGTTGCATAAAAATACATAAATGTGTATTATTATTCACATGATTGATTCATTGGCAGAAAGTTTGAATAATACCCTGCGACCCACCGTAGCATACAGACTGTTGTCTGATATGGGGCAAAGGATGTTTTTTCCCAAAGGTATCATTGCCCAGGGTGCTGAAGCAAAAAAGTTCGGCAAAAAGACAAATGCAACCATAGGTATGGCTGTTGAAAACGGAGAACCGCTTATTCTTCCTTCAGTAAAAAAGGAATTCGCATTTTTGTCCGCAGCTGAAGCTGTTGCATATGCCCCCACGGCAGGTAATCCCGAATTCCGCCGTTTATGGAAAGAACAGCTTATAAAGAAGAATCCCTCATTAAAAGATAAAACTTTTTCAATTCCTGTTGTAACTCCGGGATTAACAGCGGGCATTTCATACATCTGCGACCTTTTTCTATCGTCAAAAGACACACTGCTCACAACGGATCCATCATGGGATAATTATTCGCTTATTGCCGAAACACGCTGCAACGCCAAACTTGAACGTTTTCAGCTTTTTGACGGAACAGGGCTTAACCGGCAGGCTTTTGAAGCTGCTGTAAAAAAGCAGGCAGAAAAAGGCTCTTTGAGGCTTTTACTCAACTTTCCCCAGAATCCGTCCGGCTATTCACCGACAGTAGAAGAAGAATCATTCATTACATCCGTTTTACTTGATACTGCAAAGCAGGGAACTGATATTCTTGTTCTAGTGGATGATGCTTACTTCGGACTCAACTATGAAGAAAATATCGCGCCGGAATCGCTGTTCGCCTCGCTTTGCGATTTGCACGAAAATATCTTTGCCGTTAAAATTGACGGACCTACAAAAGAAGACTTTGCATGGGGCTTTAGAGCTGGATTTTTAACGTTCGGTGCGAAAGGCATGGTTGAAGAACAATATGATGCCTTAATCAGAAAGCTAATGGGAATAATCCGTTCTTCCGTATCGTGCGGTTCAACTCCGGCACAGTCAATAATGATACGGACAATCAATAATCCAAAAATTGAAGCCGAAAAGAAAAAAATCCGCGCAATTCTTGAAGAACGCTACAAAATTGTACGGGCGTTTGTTGACGAAAAAAAAGACAGCAAAGTTCTTACGCCGCTACCGTTCAATTCCGGTTATTTTATGTGCTTCCAGTGTCATGGGATAGATGCAGAAGATTTGCGATACAAGCTTTTACATGAGTATCAGATTGGAACAATAGCCCTGGGCAGTGATTACCTGCGTATCGCCTTTTCAAGCATAGACAGCGACTTGATAGAAGAAGTTTATTCTACTGTTTACAAAGCCGCGGAAGAACTGGCATAATACTTTTATGAAGTTTTTCTACAAGAGCTTATTTGCGGCGATTCTTTTGTCCGTTATATTCTCCTCATGTACCAGACAAAAAAAAGACATTATAATACTCACCGATCAGGAATCAGTTGCTTCTTACGTTGAACTGTTCAATTCCTCACAGAACGAATACCGTGCCATCATAGAGTACCAGGCAAATCCTTCAAAAGCTTTTGACAATCCTGTAGAAAATATGCCCGATATTATTCTCGGGCCTTGGCTCAAAAACGAAAAACTACGAAAAAACTTCCTTTCACTGGATTATCTATTCAACGACCAGAGACTTAATACCAAAGATTTTTACAAACAGCTGCTAGAACTTGGAAACATAAAGGGTCACCAATACCTGCTGCCGGTTTCTTTCAACCTGCCGCTCGTTCTTTTTTCGCAGAAGAATGCCAGCCTTATGCCCGACGATTTTATGCTCTCAATCGACCAGATAAAACAACTGGGACAGGATTATAACAAGCAGAATAAAAACGGCGTATACACAGCGATGGGGTTTTCGCCGCGCTGGGATTCGGACTTTATTTACACCGTATCAAAGCTTTTTAACACCAATTATGCGGAGAATACACCGCTGTTCTCATACAATTTGGCGGCAATTGACAAAACCATCGAGTATATCAAAGACTGGAGTGTAAGTACAAATTCCACCACCGAGGCGGAAGATGACTTTAAGTTCAAATATCTTTACAATCCGTCTTACAAACTGATAACTACAGGAAGATGTTTGTTCTGCTACACAAAATCTGACGATTTGTTCTCGCTTTCCAACGATCGTCTGCAGAATATTGATTTTCGCTGGATTCACTACAACAATCAGATTCCTGTGCAGGACAAAATCAACTACATCGGTATTTACAGGAAGAGCAGGAATCAGGATGCCGCACAGGCATTTATCCTATGGTTGCTTAAAGATGAAAACCAAAAAAACATATTGGAACGGCAGGAAAAAATGAACCTTACCAACAAGGCTTTTGGAATTGCCGGCGGTTTTTCGTCTCTAAAATCCGTAAACGAAAAATACTTTCCGCTTCATTACCCGATTTTGTACGGTCATCTGCCAACGGCTGAAAACCTCCTTCCACCCAATATACTTCCGTCAAACTGGGAAGAAGTCAAAAAACGCGCCATTCTTCCATACCTTACGGAAATGACTTCAACGGAAAACACTGAAAATGTTGTTTCGCTGGAAACACGTACAAAAGAACTTTTGAAACAGATATATTAGTATTATTGATTAAAGACGTTTCTCCATATATAGTATATTTATGGATGTAGAATTTGAAAATCAGCAGATATGTCAGTCTGAAACAGAAATTTCAGAACCAAAAGATTATAAAGTCATACTTTTGAATGATGATTACACTACAAAAGATTTTGTAGTTTCTATTCTCATCCATATTTTCAACAAAAAAGAACCTGAAGCCGTTACCATAATGGAATCCGTGCACAAAACCGGTAGAGGAATTGTGGGTATTTATCCGTTTGACATAGCTCAAACTTATGTAGCTTTAGTACGTGATTTTTCGCGGAAAAACGGTTTTCCGCTCCGCTGCAGCATGGAGAAAAACTAGTGGAAGTTAAAATTTCCAAACAAGTACAGCACATTTTGAACGCCTCTTTTGTGGAAGCAGAAAAGCGCCGCCACGGGTTTATTACACCTGAGCATATTCTTTATATAATGCTTCAAAATAAAGAAATTCTAAACCTGTTGGATTCATGCGACGCAAATGTACAATACATTCAGGACAAGCTTTCAGCTTTTCTGCAGGAGCGAATTCCGCCTCTAGCAGGAAACGAACCACTACAAACAATTGGATTTAAAAACGTTATAAATTCTACCGTCATGCACTGCGCAGCCGCCGAGAAACCGGAACTTGAAGCAGGTGATATACTTGTAAGCCTTTTGGAAGCAAAGGAGAACCACTGTTCATACTTTTTGCAGAAAAGCGGTCTGGATAAGCTCAAGTTACTGGACGCAATTGTTGCAAATTCTCATCAAGCAGGAACAGAATCGGCAGAAACACGACCAAAACAAAACTTTTTGGAGCAATACACAACAAACCTTACTGAAATGGCAAAAAATGGGCGCTTTGACGTTTTAATCGGCAGAGAAGAAGAATTGGAGCGCACAATCCAAATTTTATGCCGTCGTTACAAAAACAATCCCCTGCATGTGGGCGATCCTGGAGTGGGCAAAACAGCACTCACGGAAGGACTTGCTCAAAAAATCGTCAGGAACGAAGTCCCCGATTTTCTTACAGGATTTACGATTCTTTCGCTTAACATAACATCGCTGGTTGCTGGAACAAAATACAGGGGCGACTTTGAAGAGCGCATAAAAAATATCACACAGGAACTGGAACAAAAAGACAAACTGATTCTTTTCATCGATGAAATTCATACAATCATAGGTGCTGGTTCAACATCCGGCAGCAACATGGATGCGTCTAACCTTTTAAAGCCGCTTTTTGCCTCAGGAAAAATCAGGTGTATAGGCACAACCACATATTCCGAATACAACCGTATTTTTGAAAAAGACAGGGCATTGTCTCGACGGTTCCAAAAAATCGACATTCTTGAACCGTCCGAAACACAAACAGTTGAAATTCTGAAGGGCTTAAAGCCACAGTATGAAGCGTATCATTCCGTTACATACACCGATTCCGCGCTTGAAAAAGCCGTTACACTCGCAAAGCAGTTTATACCGGAACGCAGACTGCCTGACAAAGCAATCGATGTAATTGACGAAGCCGGCGCCTTTATGCGTCTGCACAAGCAGGACTATGCGAGCAACGTGATTGACGAGCCGATTATTGAAAAAATCGTTGCAAAAACTGCACGCATACCCGAAATTTCTGTTACATCTACCGAAAAAGACAAACTGCAAAGTCTTGAAAATACACTGCTTTCGCAAATTTTCGGACAAGATGCGGCAATCAGCACGATTGTAAAAGCGGTAAAGCGTTCCAGAGCAGGATTCCGTGTACCGGAAAAGAATGTTGCGAATTTTCTGTTTGCAGGTCCGACCGGCGTCGGTAAAACGGAACTTGCAAAAAAACTTGCCGAAAATCTCGGAATGCCGTTAATTCGTTTTGATATGAGCGAATACCAGGAAAAGCATACAGTAAGTCGTCTTATTGGTTCGCCGCCTGGCTACGTCGGATTTGAAGAAGGTGGTCTTTTGACCGATGCGGTGCGAAAAGAACCCAATTCGGTTGTTCTGCTGGACGAAATAGAAAAAGCTCACAGTGACATTTACAACATTCTTCTTCAAATAATGGACTATGCCACATTAACAGACAATCAGGGCAAAAAAGCTGATTTCAGGAACACAATTCTCATAATGACATCCAATGCGGGTGCCAGAGACATTAACAAACAGGCTATTGGATTCGGCGAAAAAAGCTTGAACACAGGAGCAATACAAGATGCGGTAAAAAGCGTCTTTTCACCGGAATTCGTAAACAGGCTTGACGGTATTATCCCGTTCAACCAATTGTCATCAGAAATAATAGACAAAATCACCAGGAATGAAATTGCCAAACTTTCCGCACAGCTTCTTCAAAAGAACGTTGTTATTGAAGCAACTCCTGCCTGCATAAAGCTTATTTCGCAAAAAGGTTACTCTCCCGAATTCGGCGCACGAAACATAAGCAGAACAATAGAAGAGCTGCTGTCAACCACGCTGGCAGATGAAGTTCTTTTTGGCAGACTGGCTTCAGGTGGAAAGGCAGTTTGCGGTGCCAAAAACGGCAAAATCACAATCAAATATGAGCCATACACAGTCAAGTAAAAGTCGCAGCAGAGACAACCCGAATTTTCCCTATCTTGATGCAGACGTCTTTTTTCAATTCCCGCCTGTAGAAAACGCAGATGACGGCCTTGTTGCAACAGGTGGAAATCTTTCGCCCGGAATGTTACATTCCGCCTATCTGCAAGGTATTTTTCCCTGGTTCAACGAAGATTCTCCTATTTTGTGGTGGTCGCCCGACCCGCGTTTTGTGCTTTTACCGGCAGAACTTCACATCCCCGAAAGTTTACGCAAGGTGTTAAACAAAAACATGTTTACCTACACGATGGACACCCGCTTTGAGGATGTGATAAAAAACTGTGCCGATGCAAAAAGACCGGAACAGAACGGAACGTGGATTACGTACGACATGATTGACGCATACTGCAAGTTGCATGAAACAGGTCTTGCACATTCTGTGGAAGCATGGTGTGACGGAAAACTGGCGGGCGGTTTTTACGGTGTTCTTATAGGAAGCGTGTTTTTTGGTGAATCAATGTTTACAATTGAACCGAATGCTTCAAAAGCAGCCTTCTGCCACTTTGTAAGGAAATTTGAAAGCGCCGGCGGAAAGATGATAGATTCGCAGATTTATACAGACCACATAGCACGTTTTGGCGGCAGGAATATTTCACGTAATGCGTTTTTACGTTATGAAAAGGAATATCTACCTCTGCCTCTTACCGAAAAAATCACGTTATAAAAAAGGCTGCCCAAACAGGCAGCCTTTTGTTTACTGAATTTTAAATGCATCTGATGCCAGCGAAGAATCAACCGCTACAGGAAAACTATATAAGGTTTTGTCCCATCCGGGTGTATTTGCCAGGCAAAAATTAAAAAAAGCTTCGGAAACGGAAATTTTTGTAATAGCTGTTCCCGATTTTTTTGCCTCTTCAACACTGTGCTGAATTTTAGAGGCTTCATTAATAAGGTTCATATCCAATTCCATTGTCTATTACCTCCAAAAATATTCTAACACAAGAATTTGCAATTGTCACTTTTTTTCAGCTATTCAGCACGCAGTGAAGTGTTCTTTACAATAACGTCGTGAGCAGAACCTTCAGCGATTGAAGCCTGTGAAACAAGCGTAATCTTGGCTTTTTGCTGCAGCTCGGGGATTGTGAGCGCACCGCAGTTGCACATTGTGTGGCGGATTTT
>DBWK01000075.1 GCA_002308875.1 Treponema sp. UBA1240 | reverse complement strand
ATCGAAAAAGATGTTTTTGAAAGGCTCAAACCCGCTTTTTGCGTTGCCGCAAGAAAAACGACCGGTGGACCGGCACACGAAAAAATCTGCGAACAGATAAAAGACCTCAAACAGTTTTTAAACAGCAAAAAATGAAGCTTGTGGATTTTAAAAAACTGTATTATCATATAAAATACACATTCTTTTAAGTCTTAGGGAGAAAAGTATGAGATTAGTCACTCGTTCTGATTTTGACGGTTTGGTTTGCGGAGCGCTTTTAAAAGTTCTTCACATTATTGATACATGGACTTTTGTACATCCCAAAGACATACAGGACGGTAATTTTGAAATCACTTCGAATGACGTTCTTGCAAATGTTCCATATATGGACGGTTGTGGAATGTGGTTCGATCATCATTCTTCTGAAATAGGTACAAAACATGTGGACGTTCCCGGAAAATGCGAACTTGCTCCTTCATGCGCCCGTGTTATCTTTGACTATTACAACGGCAATGAAAAACTGCCGCACTTTAAGTCGCTTGTAGAAGCCTGTGATAAAGTTGATTCCGGTAATCTCACTCTTGAAGAAATTCATAACCCAACAGGCGGAATACTTTTGGGATTTATCATCGATCCAAGGACTGGACTGGGCAGATTCAGAGAATTCACCGTTTCAAACTTAAAACTTATGGAAAAACTTCTTGCTGAATGTGCAGAAAAAACTCCCGAAGAAATTCTTGAACTGCCAGACGTTAAGGAACGCCTTTTGTGCTACAACGAACAAACAGCCCTTTTCGATAAAATGCTCAAGGAACACACCCGCATTGAGAAAAATCTCATTATTACGGACTTGCGTGGTGTAAACACAATCAACGCTGGAAACCGTTTTTACATATACAGTCTTTATCCGGAACAGAACGTTTCTATGTGGATTGTTGACGGCAAAAACAAGCAGAATGTTTCTATCGCAATCGGCTACAGCATTTTAAACAGAACATGCACGGCAGACATTGGCGAAATCTGCTCCTATTACGGTGGCGGCGGACACAAACAGGTTGGAACGTGTCAGGTTTCATACTATGAAGCGGATAAAACAATAAAAGCAATTGCAAAAAAACTTACAAAGAATAAAAAGAAGTTTTTCTTTTTCTGATGTTTGAAATAGAATTAAAAGCCTGGCTGGACAATCCGTCCGAAGCTGAACAAAAACTAGCCTCGTTTGCCGAATACCGCGGTAAATCATTCAAAACAGATTGGTACTGGTATAAGGAAGACCGAAAACTCAAAATACGAATCAGAGAAGAAAAGTTTGTTTCAAGCGCAAACGTCGAAAAATTTTCACTTTACGTTACAAGTAAAATCAAAACCGTTTCCGACGGAATGGAAGTGAACAACGAAAACGAGTTTCAAATTTCGGACAAATCCGCGTTTGAAACATTTTTAAAAGCAGCAGGCTTTGAACTTCAAAGCACAAAAAACAAAATTTCAAAAAACTATTACACACAAAACAGTCATATTGAACTTGTAGAAATAGAAGGCACAGGCCACTTCATTGAAGCGGAAATTCTTTCACCATCAAACGAACCGTCCGTTGTAGAAGAAATCCGGCACACTCTTTTTGGATTACTTGAACAATGCGGTGTTCCGGCTTCTAACATTGAACCAAGGTTTTATTCTGAGTTAATCGCAAACAAAATCAACAGCAAAAACAGATGATTCTTTATTTTTTTTATTTTATTCCGATATTTAAAAAGTCTGATTAATTTTTTTTACGCAGGAAATAAATGAAAAAGAACATAACAATAGTTTTATTTTTGGGTTTATCCATTTTGCTTTTTGCCTCTGAAGCTGACAACGGCTTAAAACAATTCGCCAGGGAAAAAGTCATAAACCAAATTCACAATGTTCAAAGTCCTTACATAAATGGAAGCTACATAGTCTTTACAGCAGACAAATCTGCCCGTTTTGTAGGGATCGCCTTTGATTACGAAAATTTCAGAATTATTCATCCTTTTTCGCGGTTACCAATTTATGAAGCAAGTGATGATCCCGTGGATTCGGTACTTTTTTATATTAACGAATTTCCAAAAGAACTTGACCGTATCTCATACCGTCTCGTGATTGACGGTTTGTGGACAACTGATCCCACAAATTCACAAAAAATATATGACCCCAAAACAAATACACAGCTTTCTGTAATCAATATTACAAACAAAGCACCAGACATAACGGAAAAAAAGCCTTCCGGAACAGTAAGCTTTGTGTATTACGGACCAAAAGGACAACAGATAAGACTGGCAGGTTCTTTTAACAATTGGGATTCTTACATGTATTATATGAAAGAAGTTTCTCCCGGAAAATACCAGCTGGATTTGCCGTTGCCAAGCGGTGTGCATTATTATAATTTTTACAACGGAATAAACGTATTGATAGACAAGAATAATCCCGACCGAGGCTACACCAGGGACGGAAAAGTTGTTTCCAAAATTATGGTGGAATAAGTTTTTTACTAAAAAGAATATAAAAAACAGGTACACGGCAAATCAACCGGTACCTGTTTTTTTTTTACATCGCCTTATTTTTTCTCCAGCTGGAGAGTTTTAGTTGTCTGGTCACAGACTTCTGACGGTCCGTAGTACTGGATTGCACCAGGAAAGAGGAATGATGTTTCTACCGCCCACTTATCACGGTTTTTTGCATATTCCTTAAATGGTTTTCCGTCAAGCTCAACAAGCGCCTTTTTGATTACAGGCTTTTTTGTACCATGACGCTGTTCCATATTCATCATCATTGTGAGAGGAACACCGCCTGCAATCCAGTCCTTTGCAGGAGCTGTAAGGTTGCGTACGGATGAAAGATAACCTGTAACACCGGAAGCAATGAGAAGGAAAGCGGTAAAGCCCAATGAGTAGCAATAGTCCGCGTCAAAGTTTGAAGGAAATGCGCAGCGTCCTTCATAGCCGAAGAAGTGACAATAAGAACTGAACTTACCTTTGTATGTTCCTTCTTTTTTCATTTCTGCAAGACGTTTTTCAACTGTAAGCGCAAGAAGCTTTTCAGTATCAATGCGGCTAACCTGAACGTTTCCGTGTGGATCACGGTCTGCCAGGAACTGTGAAGCGATTGCTTCGGGCAGTGTTTCAAAAGTTGCAAATGCAGCAGATGAAAGATTTGATTTGAGCCAGTTTTTCTTTGAAGCAAAATCGGTAAGTGCGTTAAATTCGGCTTCTTTTTGAGCCATCTTATCGTTCAATTCAGCGATGAGTGATTTCATTTCAGGAATGAATTCAACAAGGCCTTCAGGAATAAGAATAACACCAAAGTTTCCTGCTGTTTCCGCACGTTTTGCAATTACCTTGCAAATATCATCCGTAATCTGGCGGAGAGTCATTTTCTTTGCTTCAACTTCTTCTGAAATCAAACAGATATTTGCCTGTGTCTGAAGTTCGCATTCAAGAGCAATGTGAGAAGCTGAGCGTCCCATAAGCTTTATAAAGTGCCAGTATTTTTTGGCTGAATTGGCATCGCGCTCAATGTTTCCGATAAGCTCGGAATATGTTTTACATGCTGTATCAAAACCAAAAGATGTTTCAATCATCTCGTTCTTTAAATCACCGTCGATTGTTTTTGGACAGCCGATAACGTGTGTTTTGCAGCCAGCTTTAATCATTTCCTCAGCAAGAAGAGCTGCATTTGTGTTTGAATCATCACCACCAATAATTACAATCGCATCCAAGTCAAGTTTTTTAGCTGTTGCAATTGAAGCCGCATACTGCTCTGGAGTTTCAATTTTTGTTCTGCCTGAACCAATAATGTCGAATCCTCCAGTGTTACGATATGCGTCCATAAAATCATCAGTAATTTCTTTGTACTGACAGTCAATAAGACCGGATGGTCCGCCAAGGAAACCGTAAAGCTTTGAGTTTTTGTTGCCTTTTTTTATTCCGTCATAAAGACCTGCAATAACATTATGTCCACCAGGAGCCTGACCTCCTGAAAGAATTACACCAACTTTAATCTGTTTTTTTACATCGGCGTTTTTGCCTTTAACAAAATTCAAAAGAGGCTTGCCGTATGTGTTTGCAAACAACGCTTTTAAATCTGCCTGATCGGCAACGGATTCTGTGTTCTTGCCGAATTCAACGGCGATTGATTCCAAATCCTGTGTTAAAATGGAAGGAACTTTAGGCTGATATTCATATCTTGCCTTTTGTAATGCTGAAATTGACATATTTTCTCCTAAAATATTTTTAGTAGTAATTAACTGCACATATTCTATAAAAAAACGTTTTTTTGTGAAAGACTATATCTATCTTTTTTTGAAAAAATTACATTCTGAATTCTTCGCCAAGATAAAGCTTGCGGGCAACTGGTGAATTAAGAATATCATCCTTGTTTCCCTGTACAACAATTTCACCGGCACTTATAATTATTCCGCGGTTAGTAATTTCCAGCGTATCGCGTACATTATGATCGGTAATCAAAACACCTATATTTCTTTGCGCCAAAAGCCGGATCATTGCTTTAATGTCGGCAACCGCAATCGGGTCTATACCAGCGAAAGGTTCATCCAGCAGGAGGAATTTTGGTTCTATCGCAAGTGAACGTGCTATTTCGGTACGACGTCTTTCACCGCCTGAAAGTGTATATGCCATTTGTTTGCGGATATGGCCGATGGAAAATTCTTCTATCAGCTGTTCCAGTTTTTGCTTTTTTTCCTTATGCCGTAAATCTTTGCGTGTTTCCAAGATTGCCCAGATGTTTTCCTCTACAGTAAGCTTGCGGAATACGGATGCTTCCTGCGGCAAATAGCTTATTCCCATTCTTGCGCGCTTGTACATAGGATACTTTGAAATACAGACAGAATCGCAGAATACATCGCCGCTGGTAGGGCGATAAAAGCCGACTATCATATAGAATGTTGTTGTTTTTCCTGCGCCGTTTGGACCAAGCAAGCCCAAAACTTCACCTGTGTGCATTGAAAAGTCAATTCCCCGGACCGCCTGTTTTTTTCCAAAATTCTTGTAAAGGCTGGTAACCCGTAATTCGCCTATACCGTTATCAATTGCTGCTTCCATCTTCCGTTACCGTTCCGCGGACTTTTCCGTCCAGTTTTATTTCTTCCGTTTCCATATCCAGCACAATTTCCTGCGCACGGAATTTATCATCACCTCTTACAATCTGAGGACTTCCTGTAAGTTCCAGAATCTGCTCATTCTTGTGATATATGCCCATCGCTCCTGTACAAACATCATCCTTACTGAGTATTTCAACTGCAATCTGAAGTACCGCAACATTTGTGTTCTGATTGTATTCAATCATCTGAGCTCTTGCATCAACGTTGTTTTTTGTATCAATAAGATGTACGGAACCTTCAAGCTTTACTATTTTTGTTTTGCGGTCGTAATAGAGCTTGCTGCAGGTAAAATCAAAATCATCGTCAGTATATTTTCCGCGTACATTTCCCTGCGCTTCTACAATACGATACTCCTCTCCGCTTAATTCGACTGTATCGGCATATACTTGCATACTTTCGGTTGAAATACTCGCATTGCGTTCAAGTTTCGTGTAATTTCCTTCGTCTACATTTCTTGCCGTCATTTTATCGGCGGAAAATTTAATTTCCTCACCGGTAGAGTAAAAAACAACAAGCAAAAAAAACAACTTACAGATTATTATTTGTTTTATTCTCATTTTATATCAACCGAACCCGATATTCCACCGTCAAAAGAAAACTCTTTTTTGAACAGACTTGCAGCAAAGCCTTTTCCTTGAACGGAAAAAGAACCGTCCTTTTTATTATTAAAGCCTTTTTTCATAACAACAGTATCATCCTTTGCAGATACGAGTTGTTCTGTTTTTCCATTCCATTTCAGGCGTTCAGCATTAAGCAAAAAGTTCTCTTCGTAGCTGTTCAATTCAACATCACCCAAAAGAGTATAAATTTCCGTATACTGATTTGCTGAAAAATAGCGGGATGAACCTTCCGTGAGGATTTTTTGAGAATCGTTGAATATGGAAAAATGTATATTTTCACCGCAAATAAGATCGTCAGTCTTGTAAAGTTCCAGCTTGTCTGCTTTAAAGGAGAGTATTTCTTTTCGATTTTTAACCCGTGTAAATTCTGCTTTGTTTATAATCATTTCTGGTATAAGGTTTTCAGCCGCACCTTTACCGGCAATATCATAATTTAGAGAACAGGAAGCAAAGCAAAGTGCAAGAAAAAATACGAAAATCAGAGCTTTACAATTTTTATTGTTCATAACAGGATAATTTTTGCATTAAGAGATTTTTTTGTCAATGTTTAGTTATATATGCATTTTGGAAAGTAAAAAAAAAGCCAGGCAACTACCTACTT
>DBWK01000119.1:5607-8017 GCA_002308875.1 Treponema sp. UBA1240 | reverse complement strand
GCTGAATCATACGGAATTTCGCCGGTTCATACCGCCGTTATATTCCTTATGAACATGCAACTCGGTTTTCTTACTCCGCCGGTTGGAATGGATTTGTTCATCGCATCCTACGCCTTTGATACGCCGGTAATGAAAATCGTAAAGAACATTCTGCCGTTCCTGGCGGTTCAGTTTGTTGTACTGATGCTGGTAACTTATATACCATGGTTTACTTCCGTTCTGTTCTGACAACAGCGGTTTTACAAGGATAAAACAATGAAAAAAATACTCTTTTCTATTCTGCTTATTCTGCCGGTGCTGCTTTTGGCGGTATCATGTTCCACAACATCTTCCGGTGAACGTATCCCCGATAGTGATGTTTCTTTGGAAACAGAGCCGGTTTTAAATACTTATGAACCGCTGGATTTAACCCCTGTTGTTCCGGTAAGCAGCGATTTTCTCGTCAAGACAGCCGCAAAGCTTATTCCCAACACAATTAAAAAAACGGAACAAAAGCTTGCTTCAAGCAAAGACGCTGCAAGCCGTTTTTCTCTGCTTGCGGAAGCCGGCAAGAACTACGTTATGTATGCCAATGCGTTTATTCAGCACAATGCGCAGCTTTTGCCGATGGAACGCTACGATGAACAGTATGCGGAACTTGTAAGGGCAAAAGCGTTTTACCTCAGGGGCAGAGACCTTGTTCTGGACGCGCTGGATGCCAAATACAGCGGACTGCGAAGCGGCCTATTCAGTGTTGACGATGAGGAATGTGAAGCAGCCATCGGTATGCTGCAGAAAGAAGACATAGAAAACATCTATTGGTGTGCCGCCGGCTGGCTCGGAGCTTTCTCACTGGATCCGCTTGATTCGGATTTGCTGAGTACGGCACCTTCCGCCATGAAAATGCTCGAAAACGCTTGTGAACTTGTTCCCGATTATGACAACGGTGCAATTTGGGATGTTCTTTGTGCCTATTATGCTGCCGCTCCTGCTGAAATGGGCGGAAGCAGAGAAAAGGCTCTTGCCGCGCATGAAAAAACAATGGAAATTTCCGGCGGAAAAACAATTTCGCCTTATATAACTTATGCGCAATCAATCTGCCAGCCAGATTCCGATTCCGAAGGCTTTGTTGAATCTCTTGAAAAGGCATTGCAGACTAAAAAGCCGTCCGGTACAACCGCCGGTGTTGCTTACACAATTTCAAAGGAAAAAGCTCAATATCTTTTGGAACACAAGGACGACTACTTTCTTGACTGGTAGTTCCGTACTTTTATGAGCCGCTGTCTTAAAAAGCCGTTATTGTCTCTCTGCCTTGTTTTGGGAATAATGTTCGTTTCCTGTACAAAACCGGAATTATCCGCAGTGCAGGAACAGCAGAACGAGGAAGAAGTTACGCCCGTTGAACAGTCTGATTCGGAAGAAACGGCTCTCGCTTGTTATATGGCAGGACTTACCGACGAGCAGATAATAACGCAGCTTTTTGTAATCGGAATTGACGGCAGCGACTGTATTCATTCCTATGCAAAGGAAAGTTTTGCAACCGCAGCTCCCGGATGCTTTCTGCTTTTTAAGGCTAATATTGCCGAAACAGCTGATGAAGTAATTGACTTTACACATTCCGTACAGGACTTTTTTGTAAACCAGAAGAACCTTGTGCCGCCTGTTTTTTCAATCGACAACGAGGGCGGCTACATATACCGGATTAGCGACATAGCTTCGCCTCTTTTGTCACCCAAAAGGACGGCGGAACTTTTCACACCGGAGCAGGCTGAGGAATACTATTCCGCAGTAGCAAGACAGATGCGGCTGCTTGGAATGCACATAAACCTTGCGCCGCTTGTAGAAGTAAAAACAGAATCAAACGCCGAGTTTTTGGGAATCCGCAGTTACGGTAGTCTTGAACAGGTTATTGAATACGGCTCAAGTGCCGTTAAAGGCTATGAAAAAGAAAAAGTTGCTGCTGTTCTTAAGCATTTTCCGGGAAATACAAACGATGACCCGCACAGCGAGGTTCCGCACCTTACCGTTTTGCGCAGTGAACTTGACGAGCAGTATATTGCGCCTTTCAAAAAACTTTTTGAACTTAACCCGTCGTGTCTGCTGTTATCGCACATAATCACGGATTGCATCGATGAAGAAAGACCCGCATGCCTTTCTCCCGCTCTTGTAACTGATTTGCTCAGGAATGAACTGGGCTTTGACGGCGTCATATTTTCCGACGACATTTTTATGGGTGCCCTCGCAAAAAGCGGATTTACACCGGAAGACGCAGCTGTGGCGGNNAAGAAGCCGGTGTTGATTTTATAATGATGTCCGAAAAAAACTATGATAAGGTTTACAGTGCTTTGTATGAACAATATGTGGTGGATGAAAGTTTTAGGCAGAAAGTGCATAATTCGGCAGAACGCATTATAAAACTAAAGATTAAGCT
>DBWK01000119.1:4893-5599 GCA_002308875.1 Treponema sp. UBA1240 | reverse complement strand
TTGTACCGGATTCAGGCAGCGGATATACACTGGAATCTGTTCCTCTGCAATCCACACAGTATCGGAAAGAACGTTATAAAGACGAATATGTAGCAGCAAGAGCACTATACAAAAAAATCATTAACGGCGGTAATTAGGCGATGAAAGACCGTATTCTGTACCTGAAAAATGATTTTTGCGTTGTGCTTAAACAAGCGGGTGAGGTTTGCGAAAGAACAAAAAAAGCAAATCAGGTATCGCTGCCGGAACTCTTACAAGCTACGGCAGAAGCCGAGCTTGGCAAAAAGTGCGAAATCTTTGAATGTGTGAACAGACTTGACTGCCCTGTTTCGGGGGCTGTTTTGATTGCCCACACAAAGTCCGCATTCACCAAATTAACAGGTACGATTCACAACAACCATAATGTTACAAAAACATATTGGGCCATAGTTGAAAAAAAAGAAAACCTGCCGCAGCCTGGTGCAAAGGGACGGCTTGAACAGTATATCTGCTTTAATCCTTCAAAACAAAAAGCCTTTATAAAGGAACAGGAAACTTCACCCGGCGCAAAGTGGAAGCGCGCCGTACTGGAATATGAGGTTATTGGTGCCGGTGACAATTATATATATCTTACGGTAAACCTGCTTACAGGACGCACTCATCAGATACGGGCACAGTTAGCGTCAAAAGGTATGCATATTAAAGGCGACGTAAAATACGGCGCGCG
>DBWK01000119.1:1431-4871 GCA_002308875.1 Treponema sp. UBA1240 | reverse complement strand
CCGAATCCTGTAACAGGAAACATTGTTTCAGTGTCCGCACCCCTTCCACAGACCGACGCACTGTGGGAAAGTTTTTGCAAATACGAGAAGGGAGATTAAAGGTGAAAAAACTTTTGTCAGCATTTGTACTTATTTTTGCAGCCGCCACAGTTTGGTGCGAAGAACCACAGATTCCTGAACTCGAAAAAATCGGTACGTTCAGCTGCGGCAAACAGCCCAAGCAGGTAATCTTTTCACCCGACAGCAATTACATTGTTCTTCCTCTCCTTGAAGATGACGGTTTTGACATATTCAGCATTGCAGACAAAAAAATCATAAGACGGATTAATCCGCCCTCAAGCGAAAAATGCGGTTTTGCCGAAGGTCTCTTTATTCCCGAAAAGAACGCCTTCTTTGTTTCGCAGATGACTACAGGCAATATCTACGAATACTCCTATCCCGGTTTTAATTTGAAAAGAACAATCAGTACAGGCGGCGTGTGGTCAAAGTTCATCGCCTGGGATGCGACAAACGAACTTATTGCAGTTTCCAACTGGGTTTCTAACGATGTGAGCTTTATCCGCTATTCGGACGGTTCTCTTTTAAAGCTGGTTGCAACGGCAAAAGCACCGAGGGGATTGTGCTTTGTAAACGGAAACAAAGACGTGATTTCGCTTGCATTTGACGGCGGCAAAATTGAAAAAATAAACACACAGAGCTGGAAAATAACTGACTATGTCAGCATAGAAAACAGTGCTATGCGCCATATCGTAACCAATACGGCGCAAACGACCGCATACATAAGCGACATGTACCACCGTTGCGTGTATGAGTTTGATATTAAGAATTTTAAGATAAAGCGCAAAACCACTGTGTTCAACAATCCGAACACAATCTGCCTTTTGTCCGACAGGTGGCTTTTTGTTTCATCACGCGGACCGAATAACAAGGAAGACTACACAAAACGAAGCCCGGTAAACGGCAAGATTCAGATTATAGACACAACAACAATGCAGATTGTTAAAACCATTGAAGGCGGCAACCAGCCCACCGGCCTTGATATAAGCCGCGACGGCACTCTACTTTGCTTTTCCAACTTTCAGGACGCGAACATCGAAGTGTATAGTATAAAACAATAAACGATTATTGATTCTTATACGTGATATAAAACCAGGGACACAAAAACAATCTGCAGACCGCAGGTCGAAGCTGTTTTTGTGTCCCGTTTTATATCACGATTATAAACGATAAAATAATTTATTATTTTAAACCGAAAGCTTCGATATTCGCCTTGCCTGAGAAGACAAACGGCAGAACATTGTATTCCTGTTTTACCGGAATACGCACAAAAGAAGGACCTTTTGCCGAAAGTGCCTTTGTCAGCTTTTCGTCAAAGCCGTCTTCGTCCGTAATATCAAAAGAAGGAATGTGAAAGCCTTCCGCAACGGCGCACAAATCGGGTGTTTTTTCGTATATCGAAGCTGAATAGTTCCTGTTAAAAATCAGTTCCTGCTGCTGGCGAACCATACCGAGACACTGGTTGTCAAGAACTATAACCGTTACTTTCAGCCCCAGTTCATAAAGCGTAGCTAGTTCCTGCACATTCATGAGTATTGATCCGTCGCCCGAAAAGCAGATAATTCTGCGGTCAGGGTTTGCCAGTGCGGCGCCTATTGCAGCCGGAAGCCCAAATCCCATTGTGCCGAGGCTGCCCGAAGTCAGCAACTGCCGCGGGAAACTCATCGGATAACACTGTACCGTAAACATCTGGTGCTGACCTACATCGGTTGTGATGTACGGCGGTTTTTTGAGAAGTTTTGTACACAATTGCTCAATACGTTTCATAAATACGGAAGGATGAAACAGAGTTTCATCGTAAATACCACACATTCGGGGCGCACACTCAGGAATCAGTTTTTTCCAGAAAGAAGCGCTTTCCTGAGCCGCTTTTACGCATACATCACTTTCAAGCTTTTTGGCGAGTACTTTGAGTGCTGTCGCACAGTCACATGAAATCGCTACACTGCTCTGATATATCTTGTTAATTTCCGCCGCATCAACGTCAATATGTATTATTTTGGCGTTGGGACAGAACTTGGAAACGGTACCTGTCGCACGGTCGTCAAAACGGATTCCGAGCGCAATAATCAAGTCAGACTCATACATAACACGGTTTGCCGTGTACGAGCCGTGCATACCGACCATGCCGAGAAACAACTCACTGTCAGCCGGAACAACGGTCAGCCCCATCAGCGAAGTACATACCGGAATCCGGTACTTTTCGGACAATTTTTGTATCAGTTGAGGAGCACCATCCGAGTATACTGTGCCGCCTCCACAGAACAAAACGATTCTGCGCGCTTTTGCGAACAAATCCGCCGCGACCGAGGCCAAAGCATCGAGGTTTGCAGGAGCAGAAGGTTTCCACTCATAGTCTTTCATGTCGGGCCACTGCAGGAATGTGCATGTTTCAAGCTGGACATCACGCGGAACATCAACAATTACAGGTCCCTGTCTGCCGCTCTCGGCAATACGGAACGCTTCGGGCAGAACCTTGAGCAGTTCAGCAGCGGATTTTACCATAACGCTGTGTTTGCAAATCGGCATTGAAAGCCCGAATGTGTCTGTTTCCTGAAATGCGTCAGTGCCGATAAGCGCACGGTTAACCTGCCCTGTAATCGATACAAGCGGGATTGAATCGGAACGCGCATCGGCAATTGCGGTCAAAAGGTTCATCGCCCCAGGGCCGCTCGTAGCAAAGCAGACAGCGGCTTTGCCTGTCGTTCTTGCGATTCCCTGCGCAATAAAGCCGCCAGCCTGTTCCTGCCTTACGAGAATATGTTTTATATTGCTTTTTGCAAGTTCATCATATAAAGGAAGAATTGAACCGCCGGGGATTCCGGCAACCGTTTTTATGCCTTTACGTTCAAGAATTCCGGTAATTATCTGTGCGCCGGTCGCCTTAATCATATTACAGGCTCCTCAGCGGCCTCAAGCACTTCAAGATTCTGATCTTCCGGTTTTTCAAGGTTCTTTTCAATAGGCAGCTCTTCGTCATCTTCCATAAGCTTTATAGCGTCAAATTCGTGCTTTTGTTCTTCAGGTATGATTGAATAAACATAGAGCGCGATTTTTTGGCGCACACTTTCGGCAATGTTCGACGCCTGAAAATGCAGACGCGACTGATTTATGGTTTTGTTGTATTCTACGCTCTTTACTGAGCCGCTCATTACAATCGGGTTGTTGCCGAGCATAAACTGGATTTTTATCGGCATACCTTCCTGACCGCAGCCGCCAATACGGATAAGCGCGCCGTCTTCTGACAAATCCTCAAGCACACACTTTATGCCGGATTTTTCTTCAACCGCTGTCATATCCGTTATGGAGTTGTCGTACAGCAGATAAAGTTCCGCCATTATGGAACACGGACAACGTATGCTCTTGCGCTTCTGCGAGCGCTG
>DBWK01000119.1:0-1275 GCA_002308875.1 Treponema sp. UBA1240 | reverse complement strand
AGCTTGCTTGTGTTTGCCAGCAGAATTGAAGAAAAAACACCGTGCGACGGCAGAACAATCCTCAGCCTCTGTCCGTTCCTCATTGAATAAGTATTTTTCCAACCTTTGCGGAGCGGCGGATCAAGTTCAATCTTAGACCGGTATGCATACAGGGATTGCAGAAATTTTTGGATTTTTGGTGTGTTGATTGTTCCGATTGAAGTTGTCAGCGATACAATCTCCGCAATTGACTTGTTTATTGCCGGAAGCGACCAAAAAAGAACGGAGGGGTCATCAACACCAGCCATGCGTCCCATCTTCCAGACAAGATTCATATGATAAAAAGAAAAACCGGAATCAAATCCTGTGCAATAAAAATCAAAACCTTTTCTAAGGGTATCAAGAAACACAAAAAACCTCGATTTTATGATAACATATTATACATGAAAAAACTTTCATTTTATATAATAGCAGTTCAAATTATTCTAGTCGTATATTTTATTTTACCATCATTTTGCGTAAAATCCAATACACTTTCCTTACAGTATACTTTATCGGAATTGATTGTTTTTTCCTTACTGATTGTGTTTTGTCTGTATTTTACAAAATCGTTTTCCAGCCTGAAAAGCAAGAATCTTCCGCCTCTCGAATACATCAAGCTTGTACTGATTGCGGTATGTGCGATAGTTGTTCCGCAGTTTGCCGCAAAAACTTTTTTTCCACAGTTTTACCGGCTGCCGCTTATTATTGTTCCCGAAACAAATTTTGAAAAGATTGTACAGTTTATTTCAATTATCGTTGCGGCTGTTTTTGAGGAAGTTCTGTACCGTGTTTTTCTACCGGAATCGGTTTTGTATCTGATAAACTGCGCAAACATCAAAAAACCTGAAACCGAAAAATTTATCAAACTGGCTGCCGAATTTTCGGTTGCTGTGCTTTTTGCAGTTCAGCATATGTATATGGGAGCAGCCGGTGTAGTAACAGCATTTACAGCAGGACTTTCGTTCCGCTGGATAACAGTTGCGACAGGTTCCCCTCTCCTTTCAATACTCATACACTGCGCCAACAATCTGTTGACACTGCTTTTACAATAAAAACTAACCTTCTTTGCAAAAATTTACACTTGTTTGCTTTAAAGAGTTGATTTATACTATATGTTATGAAATGGCTCATCATAACAGATTCAAACGGAACTGAAAACGTAAAGGAAATTGACCTTTTTCTTAAGTCAAAAAAGCAAAATACGGATATATTTGTTGCTACGGAAGAAAATACAAATATCGACAGAATTATAAA
>DBWK01000112.1 GCA_002308875.1 Treponema sp. UBA1240 | reverse complement strand
CTCAATTTGAAAGCTCAAGGTTTTTTTAAATCTGTTATATATATGCCTAACCTGATTATGGCATCTGCATTTGCAATGCTTTTTTTTACGCTGTTCTCTGACGACGGTCCGATAAACATAATAATCAGACAGGCAGGTGGTGAACCTATCCGTTTTCTCATAAGCGTCACCTGGGTTCGCATTCTTATTTCAGTAATGAACTTTTTGATGTGGTTCGGCAATACCACCATAATGCTTATGGCAGGTATAATGAGTATAGACGTTTGTATGTTCGAGGCGGCGCGTATTGACGGTGCAAGCTCTACACAAACGTTCTTCAAAATTACAATGCCGCTTTTAATGCCGATTTTCATTTATACATTCATTACATCCATGATTGGCGGTATCCAGTTGTTTGACGTTCCGCAGATTTTATCCAATGGAACAGGTAACCCGAATCGTACCTCAATGACAATCATTATGTATCTGAACAAACACCTGTTCAGCCAGAACCTTGGCATGGGTGGTGCTATATCAACACTTGTATTTATTGCAACGGCGATTCTCGGTATGTTTGTATACAACACAACCATGGAAAGATACCGCAATGGCCCAAAAAAACGGGCATAAGGAGTAACAGATGAATAATACAAAGACTACATATAAAAGTTTTTCAGCAGGTCTTTCGCTCCGTCGACGGTTATGTTACCTGTTTCTTATTCTGCTTACACTTTTCTGCCTCGTTCCTTTCTATATTCTAATTATCAACGCAACCCGTACACACTCACAGATTCAGGTTGGTTTTTCGGCTGTTCCGGGAACGAACTTTTTAAAGAATTTTGTAAATGTTTGGAAGAGTACGGACAACATGAACGTACAGCGCGCGCTGCTTAACAGCTTGATTGTATCAGGTCTGGCGGCTGCGTTTACAACGTATTTTTCTGCAATGACAGCGTTTGGTCTGTATATGTACAGATTCAAGTTCCGCAAATTTGCGTTCAATTTTATCATGCTTGTTATGATGGTTCCTTCGCAGGTTTCGGCACTGGGATTTATCAAATTGATGCGCACGTTCGGTTTTATGGACAGCTTTGTTCCGCTTGTAATTCCGTCTATTGCATCTCCAGTTGTATTCTTTTATATGTTCCAGTATATGGAAAGTACCCTGCCCCATGCAATGGTTGAATCAGCGCGTATTGACGGTGCAAACGAATTTTATTCATTCAACGTCATCGTACTGCCGATTATGAAGCCTGCTATGGCGGTTCAAGCAATCTTTTCGTTCGTAAGCTCATGGAACAATTACTTTATGCCGGCATTGATCATAAAGTCGCGTAATAACAAGACAATTCCTCTGCTTATTGCGGAGCTGCGTTCAGCCGACTATCTCAAGTTTGACCTTGGAAAAGTATATATGCTTATTTGTATCGCAATCGTTCCGCTTATAATCGTATACTTCTTCCTGTCCAAATACATCATCGGCGGTGTAACGGCCGGTAGTGTAAAAGGCTAAAACCTATAAGTTAAAAAAAAGTCCGACTTCAAGTCGGACTTTTTTTTCGCCCCCTGTTACTCTGTTGTGGTGGATCGGACGATGCGGCCGGCACGTTCAAGCTTTTCAAGAATGTACTTTGCTTTTTTCTGGTTTGCGCCTTCCTTCTCGTTTTTGGCGATTTCTTCAACCTTCTGCGTTAATGCGGGGAACGCGTTTTTTGCGTAAATATCCAAACCGGTGCCTTTTGTAGCAACATCGGAGTTTTCAAGATATTTAAGACAAATGTCTTCCAAAGCGGCACTTTCGTACTTGGCAAATTCCTTGCCGAGCGCGTAGCGGACTTTTTTCTGCTTTTCATCATTCAGTGTTGATTCTGCCGCCGCAATAACGGGATTAAGAGTTTCTCCAAAGGCGTATTTGAGCAGAGCAGTTGCTGCCTTTCCACGCGTTGTTTCAGTCTGTTTATCGCTTTTTACCAGCGACACAAGATAATCCAGACCATCTTTTTCGCCCAAAGCGGCAAGAGTTTCATAAGCTTTGTATTTTACAACGTTTTCGCTGTCATTTTTTGCCCTGTAAAGGAGCGACTTAAAAGCCGCAGAAAGCTTTTGGTTCTTGATTGCTTCCAACGCTTCAAGCCTTACACGAAAATACGAATCCTGCAATGCTTCAATCAGCACAGCCTGTGCTTCAGGGTCAGAAGATGTCGCAAGTCCTTTAATTACGGAAACACGAAAGTTTGCATCTTTATCATCGTAAAGCGAAACAAGAATACCTGCTGCCTTGTCAGAATCAATTTTGCCCAAAGATTCTACAGCATGCATCCGCATATATGTATCTTCTGTTTGGTCGTTTACTATTTCACAAAGGCTGTCCCAGCTGTCAGATGTTCCCAAATCGCCGAGCGCGTCAATAACCGCCTGTTTTACGCCAGGTTGTATTTCTTTGTCCAAAAACTTTCTGAGATTTTGGGCGTCTTCTTCAGTTCCAATCTTGCCGAGTGTTTTTACAGTCTGAATCTGAAATGTTTCGTCTTCACTCTCAAGCAGAACACGCAGAGGTTCAAGTGCCTGAGGTACAGGAACCTGAGAAACATAACTGAATACCGCATTTACAATTTCTTTGTTTTCTTCAAACGGGTCTTCCAAAAGCTCGGCGGCAAAATCCTTTAACCTGTCGTCTTTTGTTTTTTCATAATAACCTATTATTTTTGTGCGGACTGAATTTGAACGGGTTTTGTTAAAAAGTGTGTAAAAATCATCACCGTATTCAAAATCTTCTTCTTCTATTACTTTATCAATCAGTTCAACAATTTCGGTCTCAAGTCCGAACAATATTTTTTCCTGACGCTGCTCAAACTGCGAAGCTTCCTTTTCTTTTTCTTCCGCTTCCTGAGACAATACAGTTCCTGCAACCAAGGCAAAAATCAAAAAAACACAAATCCATTGTTTCATTACAAGCCCTCCTTAGCATTAAACCGTTTTAAAAATTCGGCTTTAAACGTTCGGAATGTTCCTTCCTTTATGGCTCGGCGTGTTTCGCTCATAAGATTATGCAAAAAATACAAATTATGATAAGAAAGAAGCATAGAAGACAAAATTTCGCCGTTTTTGAACAAATGCCGCAGATACGCTCTCGAATATTCACGGCAAACCTTGCACCCGCATTCCGGATCGATCGGAAGATAATCGTGAATGAACTTCTCTTTTTTTATCGACAGATTCCCGTCGCGGGTAAAACACGAACCGTTTCTTGCATTGCGTGTGGGCAGAACACAGTCAAACATATCTATTCCGTTTTCAACAGCATCAAGAATATAATCCGGAGTACCTATACCCATAACATAGCGCGGCTTTTCGGCGGGCAAAAGTTCCGCCGTATATGCCAAAAACTCGTTATAAACGTCTTGCGGCTCACCTACTGAAAGTCCGCCGATTGCAATTCCGGGAGTATCGAGAGAAGCAACAAAATCGGCACTCTTTGCTCGTAAATCCTTGTAAAAGTTTCCCTGTACTATCGCGAACAAATTGCCCTGATAGTTTTTTTCGTTTTTAACGGCGAGCCACCTGTTTTTTGCACGAACCGCCCAATCGCTGGTTATTTTAAGCGCTTTTTCCGCTTCTTTGCGTTCTGTTCCGTAACCGGTACAAACATCAAGCTGCATCTGAATGTCGCTGTTAAACTGCGATTGGAACTGAACAACGTTTTCAGGTGTAAGAAAATGGCGTGAGCCGTCAATGTGGCTCTGGAACTGAACGCCCTCATCCGTTATTTTGCGGAAAGGCGCAAGCGAAAAAACCTGAAAACCGCCGGAATCGGTGAGAAAATTTCTGTTCCACTTTGAAAAACCATGCAAACCGCCGGCTTCTTCCAGCAAATCCGGTCCGGGGCGCAGATAAAGATGATATGTGTTTGCAAGTATCAGCTGGAAGCCTATTTCTTCAAGCGAATCCTTACTAACCGCCTTAACGGTTGCGTTTGTTCCGACCGGCATAAAAACAGGTGTTTCCACATCACCGTGAGGCAAATGAAGGATTCCTGTACGTGCGGCACTTTGGCTGTCTTTGTTCAGCTCGGTAAAAATCATTTCCATAACGTTTCCGTAATAAAACCTATGTGCGGGTGTATCGTAACAAAACTATGCTGATAATTATGTAAAGAATGACAGGAAACCATGCGCCCATTACAGGAGAAATGTATTCAAACTGGGCAAGAAGCATTGTTACCATTTGTGCTACATAATACGAAACAGCTGCTCCAATGCAGGACAAAAGGCTCATCAAAAGAACGTTTTTCTGAGTTTTACCGGACAATCCGATAGACAAAAAAACAACAATAAAAATAATGAACGGAAACGAAAACTTTTTATAATACTGTGAAAGAGCTTCACTGTGCGGTAACCCCGCCCGTCTCAAATAGGCAATGTACTGTTTTGCGTCATCGACAGAAACTTCTTCTACAGAAACAATATTTTTCTGGAATGTTTCGGGAGGTTCTTCCAGCGTCAGATTTTCATATTTGGATTTTATAGCAAGTTTTCTTTCAGAAACATCATACACAACATAATCAAACAGCTTCCAACTATTGCTTTTTTCCTGCCATAAGGCGGACTGTGCATGAATTATGTAGGCCACCTGCTTGTCTTCTTTCCGGTGAACAACGTAAAGACCGTAAAGAGCTTTTCGCGTATCATCGTAATAATTCGCCTTGTAAACGGTATTTCCAGATTCCGTTATAACAACCACATTTTCCGCATTCTTTGAAATCATCTCATGCAGCGCTTCTTTTTGCACATTCACTTTTTGATGATACGTAGGAACAACAACCTTGTCTTCAAAATAAAATGCGCCAAATGTAAGCATTATTGAAAGAAGAAGAAGCGGCATTGCAAAGTTTATGAGCGGAATACCGGATGCAAAAACAACTGTCAGCTCGTTCTTTGCATACAGCTCGCTCAATGTGTATGATACCGAAAAAAGAACTGAAAGCGGCAGTCCGAATGAAACAGCTTTGGGAACATAGAGCCCCATTATCGTAAAAATCTGCGATGCGGGAACATTCTGTGCAATAAAGCGCCACAGATTCATAAAAAGGTCTACCAAAACCAAAACCATGGTAAAAAAAAGCAGCGCAACAATAAAAACTTTAAGGAATTTGGAACACAAATATCGCGCAAGTGTCATGTTCTAAGCATCCTTATGTAAAAAGGTACGGAAAAAACACCAAGCACAATATCGGGAATCCACATTGCCCAGAATGCGTTAAGTCCGTTTTTTTGCCCGAATATCTGGCCGAGCGTTTGCAATGCCCAGTAGACAACGCAGATAAGAACACCAATTATAAAACCTACGGTTTGACCATTGTGCTTGCCGAACACAAAAGCAAGCGGCATCGCGAGCAGCGCAAAAAAGATTGCGCTGAACGGAAGTGCGTATTTGCGGTAGTATTCAACATCGAATATGTTAACGTATGCGGCAGAAATACTGGGATCACTTCTAAGTTTTTTTATGTACTGCTTTAAATCATGAACTGTCATTTCACGCGGATTTACGCCGTTGGGCGCAAAATCACCAAAATCCGAAGCAAGCACATTTAGTACGGTTGAATCGGTTGTTACATAATCCAAATCATTTACACCAGTGCTCGCAGGCAAAAAGATAATCGCACTGTTCATCTGTATCTGCATAAGAACAGCGGGGTCAGGCGGCTGAAGTACAACGGAATCTTCCGCCGTGATTATGCGCACGTTGCCGTATTTGTCTATGTCAAAATACAACAAATCCGAAACATTCGTTCCATCAACGTTTCCAATTACCAGAACGGAGTTTTTCAGTCTTTTTACGGAATTGGATTCCAGCGCTACTCCCGGATTTGAAACAAGCATCTTCCGGTACAAACGGTTGTATTCTATCGTTCCTTTTGGCATAAGAATGTCATTCACTACAAACGAAAGACACGAAATAACCGTACCAACAATAAGAACCGGTACAAGTATGCGGATATACGAAAAGCCGAGTGCACGGAGAACAAGTATTTCGTTGTCGGTTATCATTCTGCCGAAGCAGACTAAAAAACCTACAAGTGTTGCAAACGGCGCTGACTGTGAAATAACAAAAGGCAATGAGTAAAAAATCAGCTTAAAGACGTCAACAATAGGAACTTTCTGTTTGAGAACGTCCTGAACCATCAGAAGAATTTGGTTTACAAAAAACACAACAAAAAAGAACAAAAACGCTATTCCGTAATAGAGCAGCAAATCTTTTACAAGGTAGAGAATTATTGTAGGAACTTTGTTTTTATTTTCCAGTTGAACCGAAGCCACCTGTTCCTCGCTTTGTTTCATCAAGTTCGTCCGTTAAAACAAAATCAGCCTGTGTAACAGGGGCAGCAACAAGCTGCGCAATTCTGTCACCGTTGTTTATGGTAAATGGTTCATTTCCAAGGTTTATGAGAATAACTTTTATTTCGCCCCTGTAGTCACTGTCGATTGTTCCAGGCGTATTAAGACACGTTATTCCGTTTTTAAATGCAAGACCTGAACGCGGGCGTACCTGAATTTCATAACCGTATGGAATCTGACAGAACAAACCTGTAGGCACGGCAAAACGTTCAAAAGGCTTAAGCACCAAAGTCTTTTCAAGGCAGGCGCATACATCCGCACCGGCAGAACCAGCCGTCTGGTATACGGGCAGCTTTACACCCTCTTTTGTTACGCAAAGAACCTGCACTTTTTTAATATCAGTCTTTTCCATATTTTCTCCCGTAAACAACAAGCGCTTTTTTCTTTTCATCGATAACCCTGCGCAATTCCTCATTAAGCTGCGATACGGTTACGGTTCTGATTTTTTCGATGTATTCTTCGGGGGAACAAAGAGAAAAATCAGAAAAATAAAGTCTTGCAAGCCTTTTCATTCTGGCTTCAACATCTTCCGACGCGATTATTTCTTCACCCCAAACGTGTTCCTTTGCGTCATCAAGTTCCTTTTCGGTAATGCCAAAGTTAACAAGCTTTTTAAGCTCATCATCCAGTTCCGCCAAAACTCTTGCGGTGTTTTTCCGCTCAACGGCAGCATAGGCACAGACAAGCCCCGCATTGCGATACAGCGAAAAAAAACTGTAAACATTGTAGCAGTAGCCCTGATTTTCGCGGATACGCTGAAAAAGCCTTGAACTCATTGTATCACCGATTATGGCATTTAACAAAGTCCAAAAAATATTATTTTGTTCCAAAAACGGTATTGAAAGCGGATATGCCGCAAAAATCTGATTTTGCTGAAAAGGTGCGGTTATAAGCGTGCTTCCGGCAGACCACAC
Source organism: Treponema sp. UBA1240 (assembly GCA_002308875.1). Taxonomy (GTDB): domain Bacteria; phylum Spirochaetota; class Spirochaetia; order Treponematales; family Treponemataceae; genus UBA1240. Next base: position 10,478 of record DBWK01000112.1, on the reverse strand, counting down.
AGCGGGAAGAACGGAATAATCCGCTTCATCACAGGTTCTTGCAGGTTGTTCGGAAAGAATACGTTCAACCAAAGCGGTATCAACATTACCCGAAATTGTTACAACAAGCTTTCCATTCTGAAAATATTTTTTGTACCAGCTCAGAATATCATCGCGCGTAAGCTTTTTTACATCACGTTCACTGCCTGAAATAGAACGTGAAATTGTCTGATCTTTCCACAACACCGCATACACCGCGTCAAACGCTGATTCTTCAGGGTCGTCACGCGAAGCTGCAATCTCGCTTTCTATAACTTTGCGTTCCTTTTCCAGTTCTTCTTCTGCAAAAACGGAATCGGTAACCATTTCGCACATTATTTCCAGAGCATATTGTGTGTGTACTGCCGGAACAATCGCGTAAAGGCAGGTTGAATCGCGCTCGGTAAAAGCGTTTATGTAACCGCCTATCTGGTCAAACGAACGGGCTATGTCAAATGCGGATTTTGTTTTTGTACCCTTAAAAAGCATATGCTCCACATAGTGGGTCGCACCGGCGTTTTTGGGTTTTGAATCCGGCAGCTCATTAACAGAACCTACAGGAAACCAAAAACCGATTGCAACGGTTTTAAATGCTGCAATCGGTTCTGTAACGAGAATAAGATTATTTGATAAAATCTTCCGCTGAACAGACATTCCTTATTTGTTTTCTTGCGCCTCAACTGCGTCAATATAAGAAAGATTCAGTCTGCCCATCTTGTCAATTTCAAGCAGCTTTACAGGAATCTGCTGTCCTTCCGTAACAACGTCCGTTACTTTTGCAATCTTCTTGCGGCTGAACTTTGAAATGTGACAGAGTCCTTCCTTGCCGGGAAGAATTTCTACAAATGCGCCAAAATCCATAATGCGTTTTACAGTTCCGTTGTAGATTGTACCTACTTCGGGATCTTCAACAATGCCTTTTATGGCTTTTTTTGCACCGTCGGTGGATTTGGCGTTCTTACCGTAGATTGTAACTGTACCATCGTCTTCGGTATTGATTGTAACCGCATACTGTGCTGAAATTGCTTTTACAGTCTTTCCGCCGGGACCAATCAAAGCACCGATTTTGTCAACAGCAATCTTCATTGTTTCGATTTTTGGAGCATATTCGCTGATTTTGTCAGCAGGCTTTGCAATTGTCTTGCTCATGATGCCGAGAATATGCAGTCTGCCGCGTTTTGCTTGTGCAAGAGCTTTTTTCATGATTTCGGTTGTAACACCTGCAATCTTAATATCCATCTGGAAGCCCGTAATACCGTCTTCTGTTCCGGCTACCTTAAAATCCATATCGCCGAGATGGTCTTCTTCACCGAGAATGTCGGAAAGAATAGCATACTTGCCGTAAGGATTGTCGCCTTCCGGTTCTGTAATAAGTCCCATTGCAATACCAGCAACAGGCTTTTTCATCGGAACACCGGCAGCAAGCATACAGAGTGTACCACCACAAACAGATGCCATGGAAGAAGAACCGTTTGATTCCATAATTTCGGAAACAACACGGATTGTGTACGGGAACTGCTCGCGGCTCGGAACCATCGGTTCAAGAGAACGGCGTGCAAGGTTTCCGTGACCAATTTCGCGGCGCCCTGTTCCAATACGTCCGCACTCACCTACTGAGTACGGCGGGAAGTTGTAGTGAAGAATAAAGTGTTCACGTTTTTCACCGTCAATATCGTCATAAACCTGCTCATCAAGTGCTGTTCCCAGTGTTGCTACAGCCAGTGACTGCGTTTCGCCGCGAGTAAAAATCGCTGAACCGTGCGGGCGTGGAAGAACGTTTATTTCGCATGTAATCGGGCGAATGTCTTCAAGACCGCGTCCGTCAACACGCTGTCCGCGTTCCAGAATACCGGCACGCAGGATTTTGTACTGCATATCGTCAAACAATGCGTTAAAAAGCTTTTTCTGAATTTCGTCTTCAAGCTGTTCTGCATATTTTTCGGCAATTTGTGCCTTTACTTTTTCAATTGAATCGTGTCTTGCAAATTTTGTTGCTTCGTAACAGGCCTTCTGAAGGAGAGGCATTGCTTCCTGTTCGATTGCATCTTTGTTCTGGAGATCAACTGTGAGAGGAGCAAGCGGAAGTTTTTCCTTGCCCGCAAGCTTTCTGAGTTCATCCTGCAAATGACACATTGCTGTAATAAATTCCTGTGCCTTTTCGAGAGCGCCGAGCATAAGGTCTTCGGAAACTTCATTTGCGCCGCCTTCTACCATGGTAAAGCCGTCGGCTGTACCCGCAACAACTATTTCAAGTTCACCTTTTTCAATCTGCTCATAAGTCGGGTTGATAACGTAATCACCGTCAACGTAACCTACGCGTACAGCCGCAACCGGTCCGTTAAACGGAATGTCTGAAATTGTAACTGCCGCGCTGGAAGCTATAACCGCAAGAATATCCGGCGGATTAATCTGGTCGGAAGAAATACAGGTCGGGATAATCTGTATTTCGCGTCCGAATGAGATGTCAAAAAGCGGACGCATAGGACGGTCAATAAGGCGTGAAACAAGGATTTCCTTGTCCTTCGGGCGACCTTCCCTCTTTATGAATCCGCCTGGAATTTTACCTGCGGCATAATACTTTTCGTTGTAATCTACTGTTACAGGAACGTAATCAAGTCCTTCCTGCGCAGAATCCGATGCACAAACGGTTGCTATAACGGCGGAACCCGCAAACTGTGCATAAACAGCACCGTTAGCCTGCTTTGCAAGCCGTCCGGTTTCAAGAATCAGTTCATCATTTCCAATTTTGTAAGAAACTCTCTGTACCATGAATAAATCCTTTAAGATAAAAATAATAAACGCCTGCTGTTTACCGACCTGTAACAGAATTCATTAAAAACCGCTTTTTCAAACGGGTTTTAAGAAATTCTGCAAATACAGCAATTCAACAGCCCCACATGAATAAAAAAGGAAACTGCCTTTCACAGAAAGACAATTTCCTTTCCCCTATTTACTTACGCAATCCAAGTTCTTTAATCAATGCACGATAACCTTCAAGGTCTGTTCTCTGCATGTATTTAAGCAATTTTCTGCGCTGACCTACCAATTTAAGCAGACCGCGGGAAGCACTCTTGTCTTTTTGCAGATTTTTGCAGTGCTCGGTGAGCTGCTTGATACGTTCAGTCAGGATTGCAACCTGAACTTTTACGTTACCGGTGTCTTTTTCATTTGCACCGAACGCTGATACAAGCGCGGATGTCTTTTCTTTTGTAAGTGCCATATTGGAACCCCTTAAAATAATGTACGTTCCGGCTGAAAGCCGAAAACCGTCTGCATAAGCGGAAACAATTGCAGGTTGATTTCCGGGTTTCAAGAAATCAATCACAACAAATTCCGTAAAACAGACTTTTTAATATTATAGGATATGGAGATTTTAATCAACCGGTAAGAAAAATCAGTTTTTCACGCTAAATCTTACGCGCCGGCAGTCCGGCAAACCGGCGATTGTTCCGTTTTTTACCTCAAGCAAAATTGTACTGTCTGTCTCGGAAAATGCGCGGTAAACACCGTCCGGAGGAAGCAGCTGGGTAACAGGCAGACCTGCGGCTGAAACACGGCGGATTTCTTCAATATCAAGTTCATAAGGATGACCAAGAAGTTCGGCGGCGGCTGAAAAATTGCCGTTCAGTAACATCCGCCTTATGAATGAAGAACTTACCCGCTCTCTTTTTCCGTCAGCCGCTGTGTAATACACAGGCTCAAGAAAATGTGTTTCAACCTGCGAACCTTTTGCCCAACGCTCAATTTCAGTGCGGGTTGTTTTTCCCTTATAGCCGCAGTGAAAATCAAAACCTTCCACAAGGCATCTCATATTTATACGTTCTGCAAGCTGTAAAAGAAAATCAGTACCTGAGACTGCGGCAAATTTTTCATCAAAATCAACAAGAATCAGTGTATCAATATGCAGCTGTTCAAAAAGTGCCAGCCGCTGTGAAAGCGAACAAATGTCACCTGCATAATCACCGGCATGTTTTATTGCAGGCAGTGGACGGGTAAACGTAAATACAACAGATTGATAGTTCTTTTCGGCACAGATTCGGGTAAGCGTATCGATAAGAACACGGTGACCTTTGTGCATGCCGTCAAAGCTACCGATTGTAACAGCCGTTTCTTTTCCCTCAAAACAGGAAAGTTCTTTATCCCAGTAACAAACATGCATCTTCTAATTCCTGCCCTCCGCAATTACATAATCATAAAGAATACGATTATTTTCGGTGTGTATCATTCCGCAAAAATCTTCTTTTTCAGAAAAAACCGCAATTCGCTGCCCCGCATCCGCTGAATAAACTGATTTTGAAAAATAATCCTGATTAAGCGGATACCCCGTAAAAAACTTTTTTTGGTATTCCGGTTTTAATACCAAAACAAAAAAACCGCATTGCTCCGCAAGCTCTGTCGTCATTTTTTGGGTTTTAGCCCTTATCTCGTCATAAAGCAGCTTTTCATCACAAGGCAAAGGTTTTTCAGTATCAGCTGCCTTTTTAAGCACATTCTCAATTTGGAATTCTTCCAAAAGCGAATAACCGCAGGCATCACACAAATCAAAATTCCCAACTTTAGTCCTGCGAAGCCCGGCAAGGTGAGCGGCAGAACCACAATCAGCCGCAATATCACGCGCGAGAGCCCTTATATACGTTCCCTTGCTGACCGAAAAAGCCGCCTTTGCATATTTTACGGTTTTAAGCTTTTCATCGTCATAAACCACATCTTTTAGTTCTGATTTGTACACCGTAACAGGACGGGCAGAAAGTTCCACAGTTTTTCCGCCGCGTACCAAATCACTGGAACGCTTTCCATCAATATGAAGAGCACTAAAAGCAGGCGGTACCTGCATCATTTTACCGGTGAATTCGGCGAGCGATTTTTCCAGTTCGCTCTGTGTCGGAAGACGGCTTGTTTTTATCACAGTACCACAGGGATCAAGCGTGTCTGTTTCGTTACCGAACGCAATTACAGCCTCATAGTCTTTGTTAAAGGCCGTAATTGATCCGCTGATTCTTGTCAGTGCTCCGACACAAACAACGAGCAAGCCCTCTGCAAAACTGTCCAAGGTTCCGGTATGTCCGACCTTTGTTGTGTTCAAAGCTTTTTTTACAGTATACAGGGAATTAAAGCTGGTCTTTCCGTGTTGTTTGGCAAGCAGCACAATTCCCGACGGATTATTCTTCTTTTTCTCCACTGTCTTCCTGAACACCGTTTATTTCAAGTTCTTTCAGTTTTTGAACCATGGCAAAGCCTTCGCTTATGCTGTGATCAAGAACAAAAAGAAGTTTGGGGAACTGACGGATTGTGAGCTTTTTTCCCAGTGTTGACTGAATAAAACCGGCTGCGCTTTCAAGTCCTTTTACGCCTTTTTGGGTTTTTCGGTCATCCATAAAGCTGGAAACGTATACCTTTGCGTAGCTTAAATCGCGCGAAACTTCTACACGGTTTATGTTCAAAAAGGTAGAAACACGGGGATCTTTTATCTGCTGCTTCAGAATCATCGCGGAGATTTCGTTCCTGATTTGTTCTCCAAGTCTGACAAGTCGGTATTCGGACATCTGCTACCTCATGCTTCTGTCTTTGGAGCCGGATCGTTCAGTTTTCTCGCAACCTTAACCATTTCAAATACTTCAAACTGATCGCCGACCTGAATATCCTGCCAGTTTTCAAGTCCCATACCGCATTCAAATCCCGCAGCAACTTCTTTTGCGTCATCCTTAAAGCGCTTAAGAGAAGTTATTTTCTGCGCGGAAGCTATTACAATGCCATCACGGATAACGTTTACACTGCTTGAGCGCTTGACCATTCCTGTAAGAACGTAACATCCCGCAATAACACCGACTTTTGGAACCTTGAATGTGTCGCGGACTTCAACAGTACCAATGACTTCTTCTTTTTCATCAGGCGAGAGCATACCTTCCATTGCGGCGGTAATTTCTTCCACAGCCTTGTAAATGATATTGTATTTGCGGATATCTACCTTTTCCTGTTCGGCAAGCAGTTTTGCCTTTGGTGTCGGGCGGACGTTGAATCCTACGATAATCGCATTTGAGTCGGCGGCGGCAAGAACAACGTCGCTTTCGTTGATTGCACCTGCTGACGAATGGATTACTACAAGGCGAATATCTTTTGTAGAAAGTTTTTCGAGCGACTGTTTGAGTGCTTCCGCCGAACCCTGAACGTCTGCCTTGATGATAACCTTAAGTTCCTTGATTTCGCTGTTTTCAATATCCTTATAAAGTGTATCAAGCGTGGTTTTCTTAACAGACTTGGAATCTTCAAAGCGTTTAAGTTCCTGACGTTTTGCCGAAATATCACGCGCATCGCGTTCAGTTTCTGTTACCTGGAAAGGATCACCGGCGTTCGGCATTCCTTCAAATCCCATGATTTCAGCCGGAGTACTCGGCGTTGCTTCCTTGATTTTCTGTCCGCGGTCGTTAAAGATTGCCTTTACGTGACCGGAATAAATTCCGCCTACAAAAGGATCACCAACGCGCAGAGTACCGCGTTCAATGATAACGGTACAAACAACACCGCGTCCGTGGTCAATGCGTGATTCAATAACTTTGCCTTCCGCACGGCATGTGTAGTTCGCTTTAAGTTCAAGAATTTCAGCCTGCAGCAGAATAGCATCCAAAAGGTCGTCGATACCTTCTTTTTTCAACGCACTGATAGCCACATACTGAGTCTGGCCACCCCATTCTTCCGGTGTAAGTCCCAGTTCCGAAAGCTGTGTTTTTACCCTGTCGGGATTTGCTTCGGGCTTGTCTATTTTGTTTACCGCAACAATAATCGGAACTTTTGCATCCTTTGCATGGTTTATAGCTTCAACTGTCTGAGGCATAACGCCGTCATCAGCGGCAACAACAAGAACAACAATGTCAGTTACTTTTGCACCGCGGGCACGCATCATTGTAAACGCTTCGTGTCCAGGTGTATCAAGGAACGTGATTCTGCCCTTGGGAGTTTCAACCATGTATGCACCGATATGCTGCGTAATTCCGCCAAATTCGGAAGCAGCAACGTTTGCGCTTCTGATAGCGTCAAGTGTCTTGGTTTTACCGTGGTCAACGTGACCCATTATTGTTACAACAGGAGGACGGGGTTTTAAGTCTCCCTCATGGTCTTCCTCGCTCTTGATAACGGTTTCATCATACAGGCTGATGATTTTTACTTCACAGTCAAATTCGGAAGCAACAAGAGTTGCAGTATCCGCGTCAATCGTTTGCGTGATAGAAACCATCATTCCCATTGACATAAGCTTTGAAATTATTTCGGAAGCCTTGAGATTCATCTTTTTGGCAAGTTCCGAAACGGAAATTGTATCCATTATTTCAATTTCTTTAGGAACAGGATTTGTTTTTACAACCTGCTTTTTCTTTTGGTTAAAAAGCTTGTCTACCGTTTCAAGATCTTCCCTGTCTTTTCTTGAATATACCTGCTTTTTAGCCTTAAAGGTTTTCTTTGAAGTTGTCTTTTTGTTTTCTTCAACAGGAGGAGCGGACATACCGCCGCCAAAACCACCGCTGCGCTGACCAAAGCCACCTTGTCCGCCAGGTTTGCCGCGCATTCCGGCACGGTTTCCGCCCTGCTGAAAATTACCGCCGAATGAACGCGGTCTGTCACCATCGGGTTTGCCGCCAAATCCGCTGCGGTTATTGCCGCCGGCTGACTGGGCGTTCCTGTTGTGATAGCCCTCTCTTGCCTGTGCACCGGTAAAGCCGCCTTCGCGACGCTGACCGGTATTTGAACCTTCGCGACGATCGCCAGGTTTCCGCGGTTTTTCGGCGAGGTTTCCAACTTTTATGTTGGGACGCGGCGGACTAAGCTCTATTGACGAAACAGGCTTACGTTTTTCAGGCGTGCCGGTTTTTTCGGCAACATGAGGCTTTGCTGAACGAACGGCAACAGCCGGCTGATTCGGAGAAGGATTCTTCTTTTTTACTACAACAACCTTCTTTTTGGGAGCCGCATTTTCAGCCGGTTTTGCTTCACTCTTATCGGGTGCTGCAGCAGCTGAAGGCTGCTTTTTATTAAGAACAAAATTCGGTTTTTTTTCTAATTCTTCTGCCATTCCTATTCTTCATCCTCATATTCAAAACTCAACTCAACACCACAGTTCGGGCACTTTGTCATGTCTGTTGTAATAGGATGTCCACATTCAGGGCAAACATAAGTTTCTTCTTCTTCGGAAGCCTGCTCATATTCTTCGTCCTGAGGCTGTTCTTCAACAATTTCTACAACAGATTCTATAATCGATTGAAGTTCCGCAATCTTTTCTTCCGAAAGTCCTTCAATCTTAGCAATTTCGCCCTTATCGTAAGCATCAAGATAATCTTCGATTTTTTCTATGCCGTGTGCCTTAAGGATTTCTGCAACATTTATATCAACGTTCGGCAAATCTTCAATCTTGTTGATTTCAATTTCTTCAGTATTGAACAGCTCATCTGCGGCCTTTCTTGCTTCCGCTGAAAGAGCTTCAATTTCCTCACACTGGTCTTCGGTCTTAACGTCGATGTTCCAGTCCGCAAGCTTGTTTGCAAGCCTTACGTTTAAGCCCTGCTTGCCGATTGCAAGCGAGAACTGGCTTTCGTTTACAACGGCGAGAGCCTGTTTTTTTGTTTTGTCCAGAATGATTACATCCAGAACTTCCGCCGGAGAGAGCGCATTCTGAATAAAGACGGCTGGATCAGGATCGTATTTAAGAACATCGATTTTTTCACCCTCAAGCTCGTGAATAACGTTCTGAATACGCACACCTTTTTGACCAACACACGCGCCGACCGGGTCTACTTCGTCTTTTGTGGAAGTAACCGCAATCTTTGTCCTGTAACCGGGCTCACGGACAATCTTTACAATCTCGATTGTCTTGTCATAAATTTCAGGAACTTCAAGCTCCAAAATGCGCCTTACAAAATCGGGATCTGTTCTTGAAAGAACCAGCTGCAATCCTGTGGTGTTCTTTCTAATCTCTTTTACAAGCGCCCTGATTCTGTCGTTCTTTGTGTATACTTCACGCGGCGACTGGAATTTTTTGGGAAGAATAGCTTCAATTCTGCCAACGTCAACATAAATGTTTCCGTTGCGCTCCCGCTGATATGTTCCGGTAATAATCTCACCGACTTTGTCCTTGAACTCAACGTACAGGCTGTCTTTCTGAATATCGCGCAGTCTCTGGTGTGCGGTCTGCTTGCCGGTTTGAATTGAAACGCGGTCAAATTCCTTAGGGTCAACGAGAATGTCTATTTCATCGCCTATTTCACAGTCTTCCGAAAGCTTGAGAGCATCTTCAAGCTCAATTTCAACAACGGGATCATAAACGCCGTCAACAATCACTTTTCTTGAATAAATGGATACATCGGACAAGTCGTCAGCAAATTTTACAACTGCGTTTTCGTCTGTTCCGAATTTTTTCTTATATGCCGCAACAAGAGCATTTTCAATCATTTTTTTAATCAGGTCTTCTGAAATTCCTTTGTCCTGCGTCAGCTGCTGGATAGCTTCCGCCATTTGTGATGACATAATATGCCTCCCCTATGTATTCAATAACTTTGCTTTTGATATTTGACCGTACGGAATATTACGTTCTGTATCTTCGGTCTTTATGGTCAATGAAGTTCCGTCCGCCGTGGTTATTTTACCTGAAACCCAGTCGGATACCGAAACATCATACAGTTTTACATACCTTCCTGTAAAAAATACGAATTCCGCCGCATTTTTTATATTTCGTTCCAGTCCGGGTGATGTTACTTCCATATAAATGTCCTGCGACTGGAGCAGTGCTTCAAGTCTCGGCAGCAAAAGTCTGTGAACCTTTGCGCAGTCCTCTGTGCCGATTCCCGCAGTAATGGAAGAATCTTTGTGCGCTATGGCAATTTTCACCTGAACGGTACCGTTTGTTCTGAAAATCCGCAGTTCAACCAGCGAATACCCCAAGCCGGAAACGACCGGTTCGCAGTCCGTGTAGTACGGAATTTCAGCAAATGATTTATATTCCAAATCAACTCCTTATTTTTGGAATTAGAAACCGTGTATAAAAAAAAGAGCCGTTCGGACGACTCTTTTTTAAAAGACAACCAATAATTAGCAATATATTATCAGAAAAAACCGTATATGTCAACCTTCAGGCAAAATGTCTGTCGTTGTGCCTCGCAATGACGGTTAATCTGATACTGTGAACAATGTAACTGCGTGGACCGTTTCCACTCCGGTGGCTTTTAGGGCAACGGCACACTCGTTAAGGGTTGCTCCCGTTGTCATTATGTCGTCCAGTAGAACAACTGACCGCGGAACATATCCTTTAAATGCCTGGTTCCACACATAGCGTTTTTCAGCCCTGCCCAACCGCTCGTTTCTGCCCAGTTTTTTCTGCTCGCTGTTATCACAGCGCCGCAAAAGATTCAGTACGTTCATTTTGTACTTGTATTTTAATATGTCGCTAATGTCCTTAACCTGATCCCAGCCGCTGTTTTTTA
>DBWK01000074.1:4374-4524 GCA_002308875.1 Treponema sp. UBA1240 | reverse complement strand
CGCATTGCGGTCTGAAACCTTTAATGCTATAGTATTTGACATGAACGAAATTACACTTGACTGGAACAAATACTGCGATTTGGCAAGGCAGGTTTCCACGGAAGGCTGCGTACTCTTAAAGAACACAAACTCCGTTCTCCCATACAAAAA
>DBWK01000074.1:3529-4321 GCA_002308875.1 Treponema sp. UBA1240 | reverse complement strand
AGCGGAACAGGCTCCGGTGGAATGGTTGTTGTAGACAAAGTTGTTACAATCCCCGAAGCCCTAAAAGAAGCAGGTTTCACACTGAATATAAAACTTGAAGACACATATTCCGGATGGGAAAAAGCAAATCCCTACCAGGAAGGCTTAGGTTGGGGAAAAGACCCCTGGAGCCAGAAAGAAATGCCCCTCACGGAAGGTTTTGTTGCTCAGATTGCGGCCCAAACACAGACAGCCGCTATAGTAATCGGTAGAACAGCCGGTGAAGACCGTGACAACAGCAACAAAGCTGGTTCATGGCTTCTTTCCGATGAAGAAAAGCAAATGATCAAACTTGTACGGAAAGCCTTTAAGTCCGTTACCGTAATCTTTAACACCGGTAACATAACCGACATGTCATTTATTGCCGAATACGAGCCCGATGCCGTTATTCTCGCATGGCAGGGCGGAATGATTGGCGCCTGTGGGCTTGCCGACATTCTTTCAGGCAAGGTTTCTCCGTCAGGGAAACTCAGTGATACTATTGCAAAATCCATAGAAGACTATCCTTCTCACAAAAACTTCGGTGATGCAGCACAGAACATATACGAAGAAGATATTTACGTCGGTTACAGGTACTTTGAAACCTTTGCAAAAAACAAAGTACTCTTTCCTTTCGGATTCGGACTTTCCTACTCCACGTTCAGTATAAAACCGTGTCAGTTCGATTTTTCCGGCACAAATGAAAACCTCAATGTTTCTTTTTGTGTCGAAGTAACAAACACAGGCAGTGTTCCCGCAAAAGAAACGGTACAG
>DBWK01000074.1:0-3440 GCA_002308875.1 Treponema sp. UBA1240 | reverse complement strand
TTGACTGGAAAACATTCGCTTCATTTGACGATACAGGAATAACCGGCAACAAGAGCTGTTTTGTTCTTGAGGCAGGTGAATACGTATTTTACGTCGGAACGGATGTCCGCAGCGCCCCGAAAGCCGCATCCCATGAGCTTAAGGAACTGATTGTAACCGAAAAACTGCATCAGGCTCTTGCTCCGGTAGTTTCGTTCTCACGCTTTAAACCTCAAGAAAAGAACGGCACAATCAGTCTTTCCAACGATAAGGTTGAAGCCGTAAAACCGTACCAAAAAGCGCACAGGCTGGAGAATCTCCCCAATGTAAAAGCAAGATATGAATCCGTAAGACCAGTTACCGGCGGAAAACAGCCAACACTTAAAGATGTTGCAGACGGCAGAATTACACTAAAGCAGTTTCTCTCATACCTTACGGATGATGATTTGGCGTGCATAATCCGCGGTGAAGGTATGGGAAGCCCCAAAGTAACACCCGGAACAGCTGCGGCTTTCGGCGGTGTTTCACCGCACTTAAAGGAACTTGGAGTTCCGTGCGTCTGTTGTGACGACGGACCTTCAGGAATGCGGCTCGACAGCGGCGTTCACGCTTTCAGTCTGCCTAACGGAACAATGATTGCAAGCACATTCAATCCTGAACTGATAAGTGAACTTTATTACTGTACCGGTCTTGAAATGACCTATCAGAAAGTTGACGTGCTTCTTGGTCCGGGAATGAACATCCACCGTTATCCGCTCAACGGACGCAACTTTGAGTATTTTTCGGAAGACCCGTATTTGACAGGAATCTGCGGCGGTGCAGTTATTACCGGACTTCACAGGGCTGGCACATTCGGTTCTATGAAGCACTTTTGCGCAAATAACCAGGAATTTGCCCGGCACGAGGCGAATGCTGTAATAAGTGAACGTGCCCTGCGCGAAATCTATCTCAAAGGTTACGAAATGTGCATAAAGAACAACGATGCACAGGTTATAATGACAACTTACGCCCCTGTAAATGGTATCTGGACATCGGGCAACTATGATTTGGATACGCTCATTACAAGGGAAGAATGGGGATTCAAAGGATTCCTTATGACCGACTGGTGGGCAAAAATCAATGCAGAAGGCGAAGAAGCCGGACACGATGATTTTGCGACAATGGCAAAAGCTCAGAATGATGTTTATATGGTATGCCCTGACGGCGCAAAAAACGAACACAAGGACAACACTGAGGAATCGTTGAAGAACGGAACAATAGACCGTGCAGAATTGCTCCGCAATGCGGAAAACATAATAGGCTTTGCTATGAAAACTCATGCTTTCAGACGTCTTACAGGAACAGCAAGTAATGTTTCCATAATAAACAGAAAGGATTCGGAAGGCGGCGAGTCACTGGATAACGTTCAGTATTATAAAGTCACAAATGATTCCCTGATTTCATTTGAGTCTGTCAAGACAAAAAAAGGTACAACACATGTGTTCGGTATTACTGTTGACAATCCAGGAATATACAACGTAGAAATAACTGCAAAAGCCGATCAGGGAGAACTTGCCCAAATACCTGTTTCGATATTCTTTAACGGTATCTTGTGTGCCTCAGTCACATGGAATGGAACCAACGGCAAATGGGACAGCAAAAATATGAAAGCATTGCTCTTTTCAAAGCATTCCGTAATAAAACTCTATTTTGCTCAAAGCGGACTTGTAATAAAAGATATACATTTTACTTTCAAAGAGCCTCCCAGACCGCTTACGGATTTTTAAAAGAACAAGGAATGGAGGGGTGTGCTGGCACTGCTTGGCGATGACGGTTATCCTTACACAGTTCCGCTTGATTTTTTGTATGATGAAGATGACGACAAAATCTATTTTCACTGTGCAAAGGAAGGCCACAAAATTGATGCAATTGAAAAGTGCGATAAGGCATCCTTCTGCGTAATGGATCAGGGCTTTAAAAAAGATGATGACTGGGCTTTGAATATTACAAGCGTTGTTTGTTTTGGTCGAATCAAAAAGGTTGAAGATTTTGAAAAAACAAAAGAAAAAGTCTGCAAGCTGGGCGCAAAATATTATCCATCAGCCCCGGAAGTGAATATTGAATGGGAACATGCAAAGAACCGTGTGCTCTGCCTTGAGCTGACTATTGAACACATGACCGGAAAGCTGGTGAATGAAAAATAGAAAAGGAATCGCTATTATTAGTTTTTTATAAATCTCTTGTCGCTTTCAGGGATGCCGTCTTCATCAGAAATGTAGCGTTCCACAGTCATATGCAAATCATATTTTTTACGCAGTCGGGTAATTTCGGCCATCATTGGAGAAGCGTGATGCAAGTCGATTGCTTCCTGATTTTTCCACTGGTCAAATAAAAGCAGAGTTTTATCCGGACTTTCATCAAAGAGGGGTTGATAATATTCATAGCGAAGATTACCCTTTTCCGCACGGATTTTTTCAACGGTTCCTCCCTCTGTCATTTCTTTTGCAAAATCCAAAGCGGCATTTCCTTTTCCTTTGTAACGAAGATTTACTGTAATTGCCATTTTAGTTCTCCTGATTTTTGCTGCAATATTTTCACTTTATTTCTTTTTTATAAACAAGAGTCTGCTCTCCGTGGCTGTCTTTGGCGGTCTGCAAAAAAGAAAATCCAAAGTTTTCATAAAGGCCTTTCTGGTCTGTGGAAATATAGAGATTCTGGCATCCCTGATTTTTTGCAAGACCACATATATGATCCATAAGCTTGCCTATATGACGCTTACCTCTAAAAGCAGGAAAGGTAAAAACAAAACCAATCCAGGGTGTAAGCTCTGTATCTGGAATGTCGTCTCGTTCTGCAACGGTACAGAAAGAAAGCAGGTCCTTGTTTTGTGTCAGTAAAAATACTGTTGATTTTTGGCCGCAGACTTTTTGAAACTCACCGTCGGAAAGAAGTTGAAAAAGATATTTACCAGCCCGCCAGTCAGACTCGCCGATTTTTGCCAGCCAGAATTTTTGCTCTTGCGTATCAAGTTGAAAATACTCTTTTATCTGAAGATTTGGTGAATCTGCCATAATTTAATTAAATCATTTTTTTAATAACTTTGCCAGAAAGCGAGAAATTGTTGCAAACAAAATGATAATAGAAATGTAGTCCAGCGCAAAGAGGATGTAGCCTCTTTCAAAATCAAAGAAGAAAAACTGCTGCTGCAAAATAAGATATCTCCAGACCCCGCGCGCAATGAAGGCGTAAAGGCCGTAGACACAAGCGAGGGCGAGTAAGATACTGAAGATGATTTTACGAGCAATGTTCTGAGATGATTCTATTTTGTTCGCAATCATCCCTACATGCAAGCCGATATGAAGTGACATAAAAAGATAATACCAGTGACTGGCAAGCAGGTGCGCAATTCGGGCAAAACCAAGTCCATCCTGAATGTTCAAGAAAGTAAAGATGTGATTTGAAAGAATGATTCCGCTTATCAT
>DBWK01000007.1 GCA_002308875.1 Treponema sp. UBA1240 | reverse complement strand
GGAAAAACATAGTCTTGGAAAACGACGTCAGCGAACGGCAAAACCTGAAAATACGGAAGCAAATTCTGCATTTGAAGAATACTTCCGTCAGGTTTTATAAGCATGGCAATTCCGCCCCAAAGTGCACCCAGCCCGATAAAAAAGCACCAAAACAGTAAAATGTTTTTAAAAATCTTTAATCTTTTCATAAGTTCCTACCTGTTATTTCTCCATTAATATATCTATTAAATCAGTTATATAGTGATTTCTGTCTTCCTGGATCGAAAAGTCATAATCCAAAAAGTTTTTGTCTTCTACGGCCTTTAGGAATGTAACCTGCATACAGCTTGCGAGCGAAAAGGAAATTAATTCTTTTTTACTCCGGTCATTTACGGCATCTCCGATTATCGATGAAAACCCCTTGATTGCAAAATACGAGTTTGTGTCGTTTGTAAAATGCGAGTGATCATTCAAAATTGAAATTCGTGAAATTGAAGGGTAAGCAAAAAAGAAGTCAAAAACTTTGCATGCAGAATCAATTAACCGTGCTTTTCCTGCTTCAAAAGGCGGGAGCGACGCTCCTATCTCCATATTTGGCTTAAATTCTTTGACCACTTTTGTGATGATTTTTTTGACACATTCGGTAATCAGATTATCTTTGTTCCCAAAGTGATAGTTTATCAGCCCGATACTCACGCCGCTTTTTGCGCTAATATCGCGTATCGTTACCTTATCAACATCGCCCTTGTTGTCGTTTATCAGCGAGATTGTTATGTCTATCAGTTCTTCTTTGCAGTTCTTTGTATTCATAAGATTTTGCTATTATACTGAACACTGTTCAGTTTTGCAATATAAAAAACCCGAAATCGCAAAAAGCGAAATCGGGTTTTATTCTATTGTTTTTTGCAATTACTTCTGTGTGCTTTGAGCTTTTTTAAGGCCCAGGCGTAGTGGCTGGAGGTGTTGCTTACAAAGAACGAGCCGAGCGACGAATTGCCTGTCCAGCAGAAATACTTTGCCTTAAAAAGTTCTTCGTTTGAATAGCTCTCAATCAGTTTCATAACATCAGCATGGCTTTTTGCGAACATCTCTTTTGCGTCTTCAAGTGTTGTTTCCTGATTACGTTTCCAGAACATTATGTTCATTGCACCGTAAGTTTTCCAGCTGTATTCGGGTGGCAAAATAGATATCGCTTTGTTGCTGTCTGTTACGTTGGCGTTATTCTTTGGAAACTGCATCATGAGTTTGTGCCATTCGTACAAGTGAATCAGTACGTCTCGCACATTTTTGTCGCGGCTCCAGTGAGCTTCTTTTTTGCCCGGCTGTCCCGAAAAATCAAACGGAGTATTAAGCTCCTTTTCAGTCATACTGTCGATAAAATCCATCAGTGTGGTGTAGTTTTCTTGTGCTGCTTTGAGCAAATCTTCTTTTGTGCTTGGTCTTGGCATTACTATCTCCTTTTGATAATTCGAGTATACCATGCAGGACGTTGTACAAAAAGAAACAGGTTGTTGCTTTTTTACTGGGCGGGGGAGAAGAGCTGATTATGCCTTCCAGTGTTTAAGCTGTGAGAGCATGGTGTCAAAGAACTGCCGGCGTTCGTCATCACTCTTGTTGTCTGGATTCGGCATATGTTCCAAAAGATAATCGATGAGAGAATCTTTCTGCTTGTATATAAACTCGCCGTCCGAGTAGCACCATTTACAGTAGTCTTCGTTAAAGGTGTTATCAGGCTCGCGGCTAATCATGGAATCTTCTGTAAGAGGCATCCCGCAGCACTGGCAATAAAGCTGGCGTGGAGACCCGAGCAGAGTATTTATAGAAACATTAAACTCGCGCGAAAGAACTATAAGCATCTGCGGGTTGGGTTGGGTTTCACCGGTTTCCCATCGGCTAACGGCCTGTCTCGTAATGTTTACACGAACAGCCATTTCTTCCTGCGTAAGGTTGTTTTTTTCGCGAAGGTTTTTAAGTATTTCGTAAACTTCCATTTGAAGCCTCACATTCCTGATGATAATCTGATTATACTACACCTCTCGAAAAAAGACAGCATGAATGATAATATGTAAATTGATATTTGTTTTCTGTTAAAGTAAGATTTGTTTTTGGAGTTTAGTGTTATGGAAAAAATTTATAAACTCGGCTGGTATACTCTGCTTGCGGCAATGGCCGGCGATCTTGTTGTTTCGCTTATTCTTTCGTTTTTTTATAACGGATACAGCAGTACAAAAATGTCAATCAGCGCGCTTGGAAATCCGCAAAGTCCGGTAAGATTCGCGTTTAACGTGTGGATGTTTGTGGAAGGTGTTTTGTTTTTAGTTTCGATTCCAGCGTTGTATAACTGTTATCACAAAGTTTCCGGTGGGCTTACGAATACTATGATTGCGTTTATTGCAATATTTGCTGTAGGTGCGTGCATTTTTACAAGTTTTTTCAGCGTGAACGAATCAAAAGAGGTTGTTACGCTTGCTTCGAAGATTCACGGTGCGGCTTCTGTTATTGGCTTTATGCTTTTTTTGTTTGTGCCGTTACTCGTTGCGCTTTTGTTGTTTAAGGGCGAAGAAAAAACACTCGGAATTATAAGCATTCTTTGTTTTGTTATTGCGCTGGTTTTCTTTGTGCTGTTTGTAATGTCAGACAAACCGGAATTTGCTAAAACCGCCATAGCCAATGAAGGTCTGTGGCAGCGGCTCAACCTGCTTTTTATGTATTTGCCACTTGGAATCGCTGCTGTAAAAATGGGTTTTAATTCCTGAAATATAGAAGGTGCGCGAACTCTTGAAGCAGGCTTGTGTTGTACACTTTTGGGCGTGTTGAGTT